>JBCDBC010000112.1:0-9335 GCA_039184535.1 Bacteroidota bacterium
GAATGATCTCTCACCTGGGGGCTATGCTTCCGGTAGCTAATGGGTTGGCTATGGCCTCAAATAACAAAGAAGAAGACTTCGTAGCCGCTGTCTTTTCTGGAGATGGAGGGACAAGTGAAGGAGACTTTCATGAGGCACTCAACGTGGCTTCTGTATGGGACCTACCCGTCTTATTCGTGGTCGAAAATAATGGGTACGGACTATCTACGCCTACTTCAGAGCAATATAATTGTAAGAGGTTAGCTGATAGGGCTATTGGCTATGGAATCCCCGGTTACACCATAGATGGGAATAACATACTGGAGGTCTACCATACAGTGGGGGAGATAGTGAAAACTATTCGTCAGACCAAGAAGCCGGTACTACTGGAGTGTAAGACCTTCCGTATGCGTGGACATGAAGAGGCTTCAGGGACTAAGTATGTGCCTAAGGAGCTTTTTGAGGATTGGGGAGTGAAGGATCCTATCAGGAATTTTGAAGCCTACCTAAGAAAGGAAGGAATCCTTTCTGAAACCTTGAAGAATGAGATTTACGAGCAATACAAAGACGAAATAAACCTGGCTGTAGCTGCTGCCTTCCATGCAGAAGGAGTGAGTCCAGTGAAAGAGGAGGAATTAGCAGATGTCTATCAGAAATATGAGGCAGTATTAAAAGTACCGAACCTCATGCTTTCAGCAGAGAAGAGGTTTGTGGATGCCATTAGTGATGGATTAAGAGAGTCCATGTACCATTATCCCAAGCTGGTGATCATGGGGCAGGATGTGGCGGAATATGGAGGCGTGTTCAAAATCACAGAGGGCATGCTGGAGGAGTTTGGTCCCCAGAGAATCAAAAATACTCCTATTTGCGAATCAGGGATAGCCGGGATGGGCCTGGGACTCAGTTTGGAAGGAATACCTTCCGTGGTAGAAATGCAGTTTGCCGACTTCGTGTCCTGTGCCTTCAATCAGATTGTGAATAATCTGGCTAAGAATCATTACAGATGGGGACATGCACCCAATGTGGTCATACGTATGCCTGCAGGAGGTGGAGTAGGAGCAGGACCTTTTCATTCTCAAACCAATGAATCCTGGTTTACCCATGTTCCGGGTCTGAAAGTAATTTATCCTGCCTTCCCAGAAGACGCAAAAGGGCTACTCTGTACGGCTATTCAGGATCCCAATCCAGTTATCTTCTTTGAGCATAAAGGTTTATATCGTAGCATAAAGGGTCAAGTCCCTGAAGGCTATTACCATACGCCCATAGGAAAGGCTAGGCATGTGCGCGAAGGAGAGGAGATTAGCATCATCACTTATGGTATGGGCGTTCACTGGGCCCTAAAGACTTCTGAAGAGTTTGAGGCAGGTGCCATAGATATTATTGACTTGAGAACCCTTCTTCCCTGGGATAAAGAAACCGTTTTTGAATCTGTCAAACGTACAGGTAAGTGTGTAGTACTGTATGAAGCTTCCCAAACCTCTGCTTTTGGAGCAGAAATAGCCGCCACCATTATGGAGGAATGCTTTGAACTATTAGATGCACCTGTTAGGAGACTAGGGTCTATGGATACTCCGGTCCCTTTCAACCCTAAACTGGAAAAACAGTTTCTTGCCAATTCAACATTACTAACAGTACTCAATGATCTTATGGCATATTAATGCCAACCTACTAAGACTGGGTAGTTTCAGAGATCCCAATTTTGGATAAATTGAATTACAAACTTATTCACAATCATCCCTCCTTGATTGAATATTATTAATTTTTTATATGATCTAATGACAATCTTTTAAAGAATGTCCTAGATGTCTAACAGATTAGCTGTTGATTAAATTAATTTTAACGAATCCCTGATTTTTTATCTCATTTTTAGTATTTTCGTAAAAAAGCAGAATAATTTTGACATATTTTTAAAGATATAGAAGGTCTATAGAAATTCTTCAATCTAAATTATTCACATCCAACAGCACAAACCTGTGCCAAATGTGATAAGACTGTCAGCTTCTGCTTAGGATTTCATTCTTACACTTTAACGTTGCCCTAAATGAAAGAGCCTTCCCAACAACGCTCTCTTTATGTACCATCCCTCGAACATGATGCATGCGGAATAGGATTTGTCGCCCACCTGAAAGGAGAAAAATCTCATCAAAATATAGCGGATGCTATTCAGATGCTAGTGAATATGGAGCATAGAGGAGCCTGTGGCTGTGATGAAAATACAGGTGATGGTGCAGGTATTCTTATTCAAACCCCAGATACTTTTTTTCAGGAAGTTTGTCCAGGAGAAGGGATTAACCTCCCGGAATATGGAAAATATGGTGTTGGGATGATGTTCTTCCCTAAAAACAAGGAACTCAAGCAGGCCTGTAAGGATATTTTCAATGAGTATATAGAGGAATTGGGACTGAAACTTTTAGGTTACAGAGTCTTACCTATTGCCGATGCAGGAATAGGACCTGCTGCTCGTTCAGTAGAACCCTACATAGAGCAGGTATTTGTTGCTCCTCAAGAAGAGATGGAGCCAGAAGCTTTTGAGAGGAAGCTATTTGTATTAAGAAGAGCTGCTTCACATGCTATTACTAAGAAAGTAGGCGGAATAGGAGAGCAGTTTTATGTAGTCTCTCTTTCTTACAAGACCATTACTTATAAAGGGCAATTTAGAACTGATCAGGTAAAACCTTATTTCCCTGACTTATCTGATGAGAGAGTTACCACTGCTGTGGCAGTAATTCACTCCCGATTTTCTACCAATACCTTCCCTAAGTGGAGACTGGCACAGCCCTTTAGATATATTGCCCACAATGGTGAAATCAATACCATTAGAGGGAATGTAAACTGGATGAAGGCCAAGGAAGCACTCATGGAGTGTGATACGTTCACGCCGGAAGAGATTCAAATGCTACTTCCTATCTGTAATGCCTCTATGTCAGACTCCAGGAACTTAGATAATGTAGTAGAGCTGTTGGTATTAGCAGGAAGATCATTACCGCATGTAATGATGATGATGGTACCAGAGGCTTGGCAGGAGAATACAGAAATGCCTGACTTCAAGCGGGAATTCTACCAGTATCATTCTACTTTGATGGAACCCTGGGATGGACCTGCCTCTATCTCATTTACAGACGGAAATATAGTAGGGGCGACCCTGGACAGAAATGGACTACGTCCTTCCAGATACTGCCTGACCTATGATAACAGGGTAATCATGGCTTCAGAAGCTGGGGCACTGCCTGTAGATCCTTCTACTGTAACGGAGAAAGGTCGCCTGCAGCCCGGGAAAATGTTTGTGGTAGATATGTCAGAAGGGAGAATCATCCGTGATGACGAGCTCAAGCGTAAAATATGTACCCAGCAGCCCTATGGAGAATGGTTGAGAGAGCATAGACTGACCTTATCAGATTTCGACTATGTACCTGAGAATAGAGAAGAGAATATTTCTCTTTTGCAGCGCCAACAGATCTTCGGAGTTACCTCTGAAGAGCTGAAAGTGGTATTAGCTCCTATGACCACTAATGGGAAGGAGCCCATAGGATCTATGGGAGCAGATACACCATTGGCAGTTCTCTCAAGCCAAAGTCAGCATATTTCTCATTACTTCAAGCAGCTATTCGCCCAGGTAAGTAATCCGCCTATCGACCCGATTAGGGAAAGATTAGTGATGTCCCTGAATACCTGGATAGGCGCTTCCAAGAATGTATTAGGAGAAACACCTGAGCACTGTATACATATAGCGCTGGACACTCCCGTATTGCAGAATGAAGAGTTAGCTATTATTAAGCAGATTAACCACCCTGAGTATAAGAGTTTTGTGCTGGACGCCACCTTTGGAACAGAAGAAGGACTGGAAGAAGCTATAGATAGGGTTTGTGCAGAGGCAGAGAAAGTAATCACCCAGGATGGCGTAAATATTCTCATCATAAGTGATAAGGAGGTAAGAGAAGGACATGCGCCTATTCCGGCTCTCCTTATATGTGGTGCTATCCACCATCACTTGATTAGAAAGGGCCTGCGTTCAGAGACAGCCATTATTTCTGAAACTGGAGATGCCAGGGAGGTACACCACTTTGCTACCCTAATCGGATTTGGCGTAGCTGCTATCAATCCTTATCTGGCATTTGAGTCTATCCGCGCCTTAGGTTATACGCATAAGGCCTGTAAGCTGATCCCTAAAGACAAGCTGATCTCGAACTATATTCAGTCTATCAACAAAGGGCTGCTGAAGGTATTGTCTAAAATGGGCATATCTACAGTTCAGTCTTATCATGGAGCTCAGATTTTTGAGATTCTGGGTTTAAGTGAGGAGGTGGTAGACAAGTGCTTTTATGGAAGCATCTCCAGAATCAGCGGACTCTCCTTTGAGGACCTCGCAAAAGAAGTTTTGGTGAGGTACAAGCTGGCCTTCCCTGATATGGGAATGGCTGAAAAGCGATTGGAAGTAGGTGGGCTTTATCAGTGGAAGAGAAAGGGAGAATTCCACCTCTTTAACCCTGAGACCATTCACTTATTACAGTATGCTACCCGCAGAAATGATAAGTCTCTTTTCAAGAAATATACCCAGAAGATCAATGATCAACTGGAGAAAGCCTGTACCCTAAGTGGCTTACTGGACTTCAAAGAAAGGAAGTCAGTACCATTGGAGGAGGTAGAGTCAATAGAAGCCATTATGAAGCGCTTCGTGACAGGAGCCATGTCCTTTGGGTCTCTCTCGCATGAAGCCCATAGTACTTTGGCCATAGCCATGAACCGCATAGGCGGGAAAAGTAATAGTGGGGAAGGAGGTGAAGATCCTATTCGCTTTGACCGTAAGGCAAATGGCGACTGGGAGAACTCAGCTATCAAGCAGGTAGCCTCAGGAAGATTTGGGGTTACGGCTTTCTATCTGGCCAATGCCAAGGAGCTCCAGATAAAGATGGCACAGGGAGCTAAGCCCGGTGAAGGAGGGCAGTTACCCGGCCACAAAGTAGACGACTGGATAGGGAGAGTAAGACATTCTACTCCCGGAGTAGGGCTGATTTCACCCCCTCCTCATCACGACATATATTCTATAGAGGACCTCGCGCAGCTCATTTTTGATTTGAAGAATGCTAACCGTGAGGCCAGAATCAGTGTAAAACTGGTATCAGAAGCTGGTGTAGGAACCATTGCTGCCGGGGTTGCGAAGGCTAAGGCTGACCATATCCTCATAGCAGGACATGACGGTGGTACAGGGGCTTCCCCACTGAGTTCCATCAGACATGCTGGCCTTCCATGGGAACTGGGACTGGCAGAAGCACACCAAACGCTGGTGATGAATGACCTCAGAAGCAGGGTAACCCTTCAGGTAGACGGACAGATCAGAACGGGGAGAGACATGGCCATTGCCACCCTTTTGGGAGCAGAAGAGTGGGGGGTAGCTACAGCTGCCCTGGTTGTAGAAGGATGTATCATGATGCGTAAGTGTCATTTGAATACCTGTCCCGTGGGAGTAGCTACCCAGGACCCTGAGTTGAGAAAGAAATTTGCCGGGAATCCTGACCACGTGGTGAACTTCTTCCGCTTTATGGCTGAAGACTTCAGAGAGATCATGGCAGAACTGGGATTCAGAACTGTCAATGAGATGGTGGGTCAGGCTCAGCACCTGAAAGTAAAAGAGAATCTTTCTCACTGGAAGTTAAAAGGAATCGACTTTGGGCCTATCCTGTATAAGCAGGAAGCACATGAGCGTGTAGGACTGTACCAGCAGATTCCTCAGGATCACGGGCTGGCAGAGCAGCTAGACTGGGAACTATTGAAAGCAGCTAATTCCTCTCTTGAGAAGAGCATACCGGTATTCAAGCAGTTTGACATAGTGAATACCAACAGATCAGTGGGGACCATTCTTTCTAACGAAATCACCAAGAGGTTTAAGGGGGAAGGGTTGCCTGAAGGAACCGTCCACTTTAAGTTCAGAGGATCTGCCGGTCAAAGCTTTGGTGCTTTTGGCGCACATGGCATGAGGCTGGAACTGGAAGGAGAAGCCAATGACTACTTTGGCAAGGGACTTTCCGGAGGTCAGCTCATTGTTTATCCTGACAAAACGGCTCCATTTGAACCGGGTAAGCATACCATTATAGGGAATGTAGCTTTTTACGGAGCTACCTCAGGAGAGGCTTACATCAGAGGGATAGTAGGAGAACGTTTCTGCGTGCGTAATTCCGGTGTGAAGACGGTAGTAGAGGGAGTAGGAGACCACGCTTGTGAATACATGACCGGAGGGACAGTAGTAGTGCTCGGAAAGACGGGAAGAAACTTCGCTGCAGGAATGAGTGGGGGAATAGCCTTTGTGTATGACCCTGACAGAGAGTTTAGAGGAAACTGTAACATGGAGTTGGTCAACCTGGAATCTCTGGACTTCCAGGATAAGGAAATGATCAAGGCCATGGTGAACAAGCACTATACCTTTACAGGTAGTAGGATCGCCCTTAAGCTAATGACAGGTTGGGCACAAGAATCTGTTCACTTCGTGAAAGTGATGCCGAGGGATTACAAGGCAGCGCTATTGAAGAGAAAGAGCAGAATGTTAAAGCAGGCTTAACCTAATCTACCAACTACAATTATTCAGAAGTTATGGGAAAACCTACCGGATTTAAAGAATTTGACAGAGAGCTGCCCGGCTACAAAAAAGTAGAGGAGAGGGTAAGTAATTATAAAGAGTTTGTTGTGGACTTCCCGGAAGAGAAGACCCTCAATCAGGCTGCCAGATGTATGAACTGTGGCGTACCTTTTTGCCACAATGGATGTCCGCTTGGCAACATCATTCCTGAGTTTAATGATGCTGTTTATGAGGAAGACTGGGAACTGGCATTTGAAATTCTCAGCAGGACAAACAACTTCCCAGAGTTTACAGGACGCATCTGTCCGGCTCCATGTGAGAAGTCCTGCGTGTTAGGGATTACTAATCCTCCAGTAGCCATAGAGCACATAGAGAAGAGTATAGCAGAGAAAGCTTATGAGCTGGGTTACTACAGTGCTAACCCTCCTCGTTTCCGTACCGGAAAGAAGGTAGCTGTAGTGGGATCAGGCCCTTCCGGATTGGCCGCTGCTGATCAGTTAAACAAGGCGGGACATACCGTTACCGTATTCGAACGCTCTCAGCATCCAGGTGGACTCCTGAGATATGGAATCCCTGACTTCAAGCTGGAGAAAACAGTGGTGGAAAGAAGAGTTGCTATTATGGAAGAAGAGGGCATCATCTTCAAGTGTGGCGTAGAGGTAGGAACGGATGTACCAGCAGAAACACTAAAGAAAGAATTTGACGCAATCGTATTATGCGGGGGTAGTACCATCCCTCGCGATTTACCCATAAAGGGAAGGGAGCTAAACGGGGTACACTTTGCCATGGAATTCTTGTCCAGGCAGAATAAGAAAGTATCTGGAGAATGGACTGAGGAAGAAGAAGAGAAGATAGGAGATATAAAGGCTACAGGAAAAAATGTAGTAGTGATAGGAGGAGGAGATACAGGATCTGACTGTGTGGGAACTTCCAATAGACACGAGGCTGCTTCTATTACTCAGATAGAACTGTTAACCAAGCCACCTGAAGAAAGAAGACCTGATAATCCCTGGCCGGAATGGCCTATGACCCTAAGAACCTCTTCTTCTCACCTGGAAGGTTGTGATCGTCAGTGGTCTATTCTCACAAAGGAATTTATCGGAGATAAGGACGGTAACCTGAAAGCCCTCAAACTGGTCAGCATAAAGTGGACCAAAGGGGAAGACGGCAGGTACAAGTTTGAGGAGGTAGAAGACACAGAGCAGGTGATCCCATGTGAATTAGCCCTATTAGCTGTAGGCTTCGTCCATCCCCAATTCGTAGGGATGCTGGAGGAGCTGGGCGTAGAACTGGACAGAAGAGGGAATGTACAGGCCACTAACTATCAGACTTCAGTAGACAAAGTCTTTACGGCAGGAGACATGCGTAGAGGGCAATCTCTGGTGGTATGGGCCATTTCTGAAGGAAGAGAAGCTGCCAGAGCAGTGGATGTCTACCTCATGGGAAGCTCCCAACTAGAATCAAAAGACGACTCATTGGTGAATACCTTCGCCGCATAAGAATTTTCTTTTCTCATAACAATCGGCGCCCGTTTGCTTATGCAATGGGCGTTTTTTTTGTGAACTAGAAACTACCAGGGGGAGCTTGAAAATTAATTGCCCAGCTTTCGGTTACCTCTTTCTATTTTTTGTATATTAAATAGGAATATCGGTTTATTAGAAATATTCGATTTTCTATCAATTAGCCATCTTTCTATCCTCCCCTTTACACGCTCAGGTGTATGTAATCCCTTGAGGGATTTAGCAGAACTTCATCCTTAAACCATTTGCAGATATGTCATCTACACTGGATTTCATTACTAAGGTTGCCATTACCTCCAGGCATAACCGCTCTATGGGACTCAGTAAAAGCAAGTCTGTCAAAAGAGTAAAAAAATTCATTCAATCGATAAACAAAGAAAAGGAAGAGATCAGAATTTTTGTTCAGGGAAGTCTAAATCTGGGACATCAGTCTTCCTCAATCGGGATTATGTATAGGTTGATTTCTTTAGGGGCAAAGAAATTTCGGATTGTTTATGAACCCAGTCAATATGCTCATGGTTTTCCTGAAGTCCTAAAAATTTCTGCCGAAGAAAAGTTCCCTAAACTAATTCAGGGATTAACCATAGACCAAATCAAGAAAGACAAAAGATATATTATTGAGGGAGCCTCTCCGGAAGAAGATGTAGAAATCTTATTTACAGAGTTTGAGAGGAAAGGCCATTCTTTTCTTCATGAAACCTTCTTAGGAATTACTGGGGGATTTGATGGACCTGTAAATTTAACTGAGGACTTAAAGGTTCAATGTTTTCTAGTGTTACAGCCTTATATGTATGAGAAACATTTTGCCCAAAATATTATTTATTTTCGATCTAATGAGGAATACACTTTCACGCACCGTATTCCTAAAAGGGGATATTACGTTGAAGATCCAATCAGCTTACCTACAAAAGCTAAGCCTAAGACTCCTAAAGAATTAACACTTGCTTTCGGAGATTTCTTTTCGGGTTCCCCGCTAAGCTGGAAGGCATTTATTACTAAAAGTATTGCAACTTTGGTCTCAAAAGGGAAAGTACACTTATGTCCAATGTACTTCTCACCAGGAAGGGCCTCTTCAAGTGCTGCTACTATTTTTTTTAACCTAATTTCTGGATGGACATGTTATGATAAGCAAAACCCTTCTTTGCCACTTGTCATTCTTTCCATTGGAGATTTCCCATCAGATATATTTAAGGTAATAAGTTTGATAGGAGGCTATGAAGAATTAGTGCATAATCAGGAATCTCCTGAGGACAGAGGGTTAATAGATA
>JBCDBC010000113.1:0-9305 GCA_039184535.1 Bacteroidota bacterium
ACGGAAAATCACTTTAGCTGTGAGTTCCTGAGGGCAGGGGGAGCCTATGGTGTGAATTTGAGCGAAATCGCAGGAGATGCCATTTCAGGCGAATCCATCGCTGAATCCGACGAGCTTCCCAATACTCATCCGCTGTCAAAGGGACTTCAGGGAGCTTTGTGCCTTGGTACATTTGGGTATTACTGGCAGGCCATATGTACTGCCGGGGGTTAGCGTCATCTGCGTGAGGCGCATTATAACTGATGGATACGCAGAAAGGTGCATCATCTTTCAGCGTCCTTATGTACGCCATGGCTTTATCTGTGGTCAGATCAGTCAGGTGGAGATGCTTTTTCCATCCTGGACCCACTAAGCGGAAATACCCTCTGGTATTACTATTATCAAATGCTTCGAAGATGTTATCCTGCGCATTTTCTTCAAACTGCATCCCAAATTTCCCAAAAAAGCCCAGATGGTAGCCCGCATCTTTCAGGAGCTTGGGGTAAGTACGGTCTATAAATTTTCGTTGGAGTGGGGGAGTCCCAAAGGTGAATGTATGTGTACGCTCATACATACCTGTCATAATGCTGGCCCTACTGGCAGCACAAATAGGCGTAGTAACAAAGGCATTTTGGAAGAGGGTAGATTGACTGGCGAGCTGGTCCATATTAGGTGTCTGTATGATGGGATTTCCCATGGCTCCCATGGCGTCCCAGCGTTGGTCATCTGTGAGAATGACTATGATATTGGGCCTTTCCTGTTGGGCGAAGAGTAGATTAACTCCCATGAAGAGGGAGAGAAAGCCAATTTTCCAGTAGTAGTAGTTCATGTGTGTAGATTGAGTGCGAATGAATGTGAAT
Source organism: Bacteroidota bacterium (assembly GCA_039184535.1). Lineage (GTDB taxonomy): Bacteria > Bacteroidota > Bacteroidia > J057 > J057 > JBCBKZ01. The sequence continues at coordinate 840 of JBCDBC010000113.1, forward strand.
CCCTTTAAATGGTAGTTCACCGAAATTAAGTACCTAGCCAAAAGTACTCTGCGTAAATCTGGCACTAATGGATAGGCTGCTTCGGTTCCTGAGTCTGTTGAAGGATAGCTGCTTATTAATACATACAGACTAGTTCTCCTTTCAGCGCGCATTTGAGGGTTGGTAAGCTCCTGCTTGCCAACTGGATGGTTGCGGACTCTTGTCCGCTGAATGATTCTCAATAGAGTGACAAAGTAGTCTTAAGTCAAAAATCAAAATATACAATCATCTCCTTTATAAGGGAATGACAACTGAAAACTTTCTTTCGATTTAGAAAACGTCAGTAGTATTCTCTCTGAAGGCTATGACATCCCATGCTGTCCATAGAAAAATAAAATCGAGGGTATAGACTATTTGTGCATCCTGCTCCATCCTACCACCTCATGAAAAAAGGTAAGCCTTGGAAGCTTACCTTTGATTATCCTCAAAATAAATAATACACAAAATAAAAGGTGAAATCCGGGTTACTCAGCAAGGACTGGGGTTCCCGTATCTACAGGATACCCGGATTCACCTGGGCGTTTGGAACTATAGCTGCATATGTTAATGGCAATTGTTAGCTATTAGTAACTCCACAGGTGGTGTTCAAACTCCACTATCTCTTGTCTACGCCTTTCTGCCTCGTATAAAGAGGTAACAGGTCGGCCGCCTACGTCTATCATGATGCCGTTAAATAGGCGCATAGCAAAGGCGTCTTTCATAGACATAGACTGAGAGTCATTCCAGCGGTTTTTCCACTTGGTACTGGCCAGTTGCTCTTCTATGTCTTCATACTTGAATCTACAAAGGATCTTGTCAGGAAGGGTGCCGGTAGGATCTGTCCAGATGAGCTCAAAGTAGCGGATCTCCTGAATCATTCTGGAACTGTTCTTTTCAAAAATCCAGTCCTCTATCATGTGGATGACATTCTCATAAGGAGCCATGTCTATCTCTACAGAATCTTCTTCGAAGGTTTCGTCTTCTATCTCTATTTCCTCCTCAAACTCGAAATCGTCTACTTCAAACTCCCATTCATCTTCAAAGTCTTCCTCAAATTCTCTATTTGAGAGATCATCCGTCTCATCATAGGCATCGAAATCGTCCTCATTTTCACCGTAAAGTGCCTGCTCAAACTCTTCCATTCTCAGGACAAGGGCATTATAATCATAAGCTTTATCCTCATATGGATCATAGGCTACATACTTGCCTTGCTTGGCACCATTAAGGATGGCCATCACAATACCATCTGTCTCCTCAAAACGAGGGTCATCATTATAAAAGCTGCTTTCACGGAAAATCAGAGGGGCATTGATTTTCTCAATCAAACTGATTCTATTGACCACTCTTTTTCTCCAAAAGTGATCTTCTGCGCGGACATAATGTTGTTGAGAAAAAACGGCTATGCTACTGATCATCAAAACTGCCAGCAAACTGGCATTGAACCATACCTTCTTCATATTACAGTTTTATAGGTAAGGTCGATCAGTTCATCATAGGCATAGAAGGGTAAGTTTTTTTTAGTAGAATTGGCAAAAAGTATTCCAGTTTTGACAAACTGGTCATAACAAATATACAACTGCTTTCTGGATAGCCCTAGTATAATTCCTGTTAAATGAGCTTGAAAACGTCCAAATCATTAAAAGAAGTATGGTCCCAACTATGGGGAGAGCTCCTGCCTATATATGAGGAGCAGGAAGCTAAAACCATCAGTAAATGGGCCTTAGAGTATATTTTAGGATATTCCTGGCAGCATATGCTGCTAAATAGCCAGGACTTTTCTCCAGAAAATCTTCAGCAGCTAGCCGAGATGAAAGCTCGCCTGATAAAAGGAGAACCTATACAGTATGTATTAGGGGAAGTGCATTTTTATGGGAGAGTTTTTAAAGTTAGACCGGGTGTGTTAATCCCCAGAAGAGAAACGGAGGAGCTAGTGGAGTGGGTGTTAACTGATCTTATTCCCGATTTGGCACACGTCCCCTCCATTTTGGACATAGGTACGGGTACCGGTTGTATACCCATTAGTCTGGAAAGAGAATTGACCAGGAAATCCCTGGTTTCCTATGTCAGGGGGATGGACATATCTGAAACTGCTCTTGAGATAGCTAGAGAAAATGCACAAACATTAGGGGCCAAAGTGGGCCTGGACCAAGTAGACATTTTTCAGGCAGATGAGGCGTCTTATGCTGAACTGGATGTGCTGGTATCTAATCCTCCTTATGTGCCTATTTCAGATAAATCCGATATACACATCAATGTGGCAGAGTATGAGCCTGAGCAAGCCCTGTTTGTGAAAGATGAGGATCCCTTGATCTTCTATAAGAGAATAGCCCAATTAGGACTTCACTGGCTGAAAAAGGGTGGTAAGCTCTACTTTGAAGTGTATGCGGATTATGCCTCTCAGGTAAAAAATACAATGGAGGAAGAAGGATATGAAGAGGTTACTATTAAAAAGGATATGCAGGGAAGAGACCGTATGCTTAGGGGAACCAAATAGTAATGGTATTTTTCTTTGCGTCCTGGCGTCTTGGCGTGATAATTTTTTCACGCAAAGTCGCTAAGCCGCTAAGGAGTTGATAAGTCAATTTCTCGGATGGAACATGGCATGTACCTCACGCAAGTACTCCCTATCCATATGCAGGTAGATCTCTGTAGTAGTGATGGATTCGTGGCCCAACATATCTTGTACGGCGCGTAAGTCCGCTCCCCCTTCCAGTAAGTGCGTAGCAAAGGAGTGCCTAAAAGTATGCGGACTGATGTTTTTGTCTATTCCCGCTAGCTTCGCTGTTTCCTTAATGATGTAGAATATCATGACCCTGCTGATGGGCTTCCCGCCCCTGTTGAGAAAGAGGAAGTTGTCATGGTGGAGGCTTTGTGGTCTGGCTTCCTGCTGGTACCTGGAAATCCATTCCAGCGCATGCTCTCCTATAGGCACTAGCCTTTCCTTATTTCCCTTTCCCAGAATGCGGACGAATTGCTCCTGGGGATAGATGTGGGCTATTTCCAGACTGATGAGCTCAGACACCCGTAGGCCACAACCATACAGGACTTCTATGATGGCCCTGTTACGTATGCCCAAGGCCTTATCTGTATTGATAGTGGTAATCAACTTCTCTATTTCTTCTACTGACAAGACTGTGGGTAACTTTCTCCCGAATCGGGGAAGCTCCAGTAATTCACTAGGATCTATCTCCGTCCAACCATCCAATAGCAGAAAGCCGTGAAAAGACCGGAGAGAAGAGATATTTCTGGCCAGAGACCGGGGGCTTAGCAGACATTTCTCCACCAGGAAGCTCAAAAAGGTACGTAGGCCTTCTAAGGTTACATGAACTGGAGAGGATACTTCCAGGGATTCTTCTGCATAAATTCTGTAGCGGGCTATGTCTCTTAGGTAAGCCTCTCGGGTCGGTTGGGCCATGCCTTTCTCTATGCTGAGAAAAGTCTCGTACTCATTTAAGGCATCTTCCCAACTGACTGAATTGGCCATGGCTATTCTGCTGAGGACACAGGGAGTTTTCTGGCAATGCTCAGAATGTGAGCCACATCTTTTTCCCGAATCTGGTCTGACCTGAGGATATCATTTAGCATACTAAGCACTTCCTCCTTGGATTCTTCCTTGGTCTCATCCAACCTATGGATGATCATGCCTATATCCGTTAGTCTGTGTTTGAGAATAAGGAATTGGTTTTCTGCTATTAGCCCTTTCTCCAGGCTTTTGCTGGCTCTATCCTGTAGTTCCAGAAGATGCGCTTCCGGGTTTCCTACCTGATTCACGTATGATCTAAGGGACTCATTAGCCTCTAGCATCATCCGCTTGAAAAGCCTTCTTTTTCGCTGGGCAAAGTAGCTACCTGTCAACACTGATAATAAGGCTATTACCAGACCTATCACGCCCCACCTATTATCCAGATTATCCCAGAAACCTTCTTCCTTTGCAGTTTTTTGCATGAAGGAGAACAGATTCTCTTCTACCGGCTCTTTGTAAGCGATGGTAATAGGAGTATGTGTTTTAATACCTTCTAAGCCAGAAAAGTCAGTCCTTGTATCAGCAATAGGAAGAATAACAGAAGAAGGGGAGATGATGTGCTTCTTTCCACGAGCATCTTCCCATGAGAATTCATAATCGTCCTCATTGATGCCATTTGTCTTCCCATAGAAGATAAACCAGCTGGTCCCATCATAATGAAGGTCTGTTTCTAAAGGCATGGCTCTTAGGATGGATTCTGTCAAAGCAGAAGGCAATTTCTCCTGTAAGTCAGGAATACTCAGTTTCTCACTGTAGATGAATTCTTCCCCTAATTTGGCTTGAGCAAAAAAGTTGTTATCTACTGCTCCTAGGGACAGGCTAACTGCATAGGCATTATCTGTCATACTGGAAGTATACCCTGAGAATCTTCCTGAAGCTTGAAGTTCGTTTTCCAGCCGGTCCTTAAAGACATCCAATAAGTCCCCTTTCTGAGCGAGGATATCTCTGGCCTGGGACCTGGGTTCTATCAATAGCTTCACTCTGGGCTTTACCGTATAATAATGGAGGCCTCTTCTCAGGGGGTTGTAGGCAGCATCATTTTGGCTTACCCATTTTTGTATATCCAGAGGATTATCAAAGACAGCACGGAAACCAGGATTCTTATGCGCCTCAAACATAGCGTTGGCCAGGGTGATCTTCACTTCTTCTGCCAGGGTAGGCGACCACACATATGCGTGGTAAGGAATTTCATAGGATTCCAGAATACGGATGTGCTGTTTGGCAGAATCGCTCAACTGGTCTACTGTTTCCAGGTCTACGGCTATGAGCTGGGTTTCTCCGGATAGTAGATGAGAAAGAGAATTTTCATGACTGCCGGAGAAGATATAAGTATTGGCATCACCATCCTGCCTGATTCCATGTTCTGCTAATAGATTTTTAGGGTACCTGAATCCAGAGGTAGAACTATTCTTCACGAAGGCTATATCCTGATTAGGAGAAAAGGAAGACGCTTTTGTTACATCTGCCAAGGAGTTCCACCCGTTTTCCGCTTTAGCTATAATTCCTCCCTTATAGGTAGTATGATCATGAACAGTATGAGTCGCGAATACAGAGAGGTCCGGGAAGTTTTTCTTGGCTTCCAGATAGGCTATAGGCTTAAATATACCTAAATCAATGTTTCCCTGACTGACTTCATATGCCAATTCTTTTTCTTCCAAATACTGAATCTCAACCCTGATTCCATTCTCTTTAGCTAATAGGCTAAATAATGGCTCAAAGGTATTTTTGAGAGCCACCTCAGTTTTATAGGGAATGATCCCTATTCGCAAAGGATTGGGTAGCTCTTGTGAGAATCCCATCCCCAGAGAAAGAAAGAAGAAAATCAGACATAATGAGGCAGATAAGTATCTGTTCATTCGGTTAAGAATTTGTTCAGGGAATAAATGTACAGAATTATAAATGCGAATGTTAAATGAGGAGAATAGAAACTGAAAATACTGGCTGACCCTACGAATAATGGAAAATGTACAGACAGGTTTATATGGCGGCAATAATATTATACTGACTGCGTACTTAATATACAACCCAAGTACGTAATTCTCTGCCTTTATGATTTCAGTGGATTCCCTCATCTTCCTGAGTCTAACGTTCTCGTTGGGCATGCTCTTGCTCATCCGCTTTCACTATTATACGCCTAAACTTGTAGAAGAGACATCTAGTGTACTTTCTGTCCCTACCCAGGAGAAGAGAAAGTTATTGCCTATCATCCCCGAGGTAGTAGACACCCCTCCTATATCTACAACGGATCCAGAGGTAATTATAGATTCTTTTGTGGAAGCACCTCCAAAAGAAAAAGAAGAGCAAGCTCCCAAGCCATCTTTGCTGAAGAATCTTATTCAGCCAAAGAAAGAGACAGTGATAGAGGAGGAAGTTGCATCTGAAGAGGATGAGCACCTTATAGAGGAAGGAACAGAGAATGTGGAAATCATTACTGGGGAAGAAATACTCATAGAAGGGTTTGAGGAAGAGGAAGAAGCAGAAGAAGAGCCATTATATGAGGATGGAAGAGGGAATAAGCTATATGTCTCTGACCTGAAGAAGGATTGGGTTAATTATGACCAGCTAGGCAAGAAAGAAATGTCAGAGGAAGCCCTTAAGTACCACACCAGAGGGAGAAAGCTTTCTAAGCTAGGTGCTTATGGTGATGCCAGAAAACTTCTTAAAAAGGCCGCTGCATTGGCAGATTCCTCTCCATATCCATTTTATGATCTGGCCATGGTGTACGTAATGAGGGGGGATAGTATTCAGGCTTTGACCTTATTTAAAAGATGTGATGAGCTAGCACCTAAAGGGTTCTTTGAGACAAAAACTGCCTTGGCAGCTTTGAATATGGAACAGAGCGGAAGTATTCCTGAAGGTACCTTCCGTTTGTATCTGCAAATTGAGGAAACACAGGACAGAAAGAAGAAAGTGGAGCTAGCCAGACAGCTCACAGAAAGATATCCGCACTTTGCCCCAGGATGGCGTGCCATGGCCAACCTGCTTCAAGATCCTGTCCAGAGAAAGGAAGTGATAGAAGAAGGGCTGAATGCGAATCCAGACATAGATACCTACGCCAACTTAAAAATCAATGAAGCTCTCATTCTGGATATGGATGGGAAGAAGAGTGATGCCATCAGAATACTGGGGCAGTTGATCTTTGATGAGAAAAATACGCTGGGATCTATCGGAATAGCCAAGTTTGTAATGAGTTCTATTCTGAACGTGTAGTGAGCTTGCCTGATATGAGATTCTGGTAATCCTCAGGTGTATCTACATCTGCCAGCACTTCTAAGGCTGGCACAGAGACCAGATCATCCGGAAATAGTTTGAAGAGCTTTCCGGTACCTGCCTGCCCCTTTAGCTGAAGGAGCTTAGGATAGTAAGCTGGCGAAAAGTAGGCTGGAACTCCATGGTTTTTTTCGTAGGCTGAGGCAGCCATCCCCTTATTATTTTTAACAGCTTTCTCATACAATTCTCCCAGAAGTTTTTCATTCACAAAGGGCTGATCTCCCAGCATGATGACTACGCCTAACTCAGGTGAGATGCCTTCCAAAATGGACTTGATACCACATTTAATGGAACCAGCCATGCCTGTCTCCCAGTCAGGATTATGTGTAATGTGAACTTCTTCTAAGGGAGTACTTTTCTGAATCTTATCTCGATTGGCGCCGAGTACTACATGGAGAGAAGTGGGCTTAGCCGCTTTTGCTATGGATAGTGCGTGTCCCAGGAGGGTGGTTTCCTTATAGGGAAGGAGTTGTTTTGGGCGTCCCATTCTGGTGGATGCCCCTGCCGCCAATATCAAAATGTGGAAAGGATTCATTAGGGCGTAACTATGGGAATGCTCAGTACACCCAGGAATAGGAGCCTGATCCCAAAGCCTATCAATCCAATACCTATGAAGCGGAACACCCACATGAGGGACTTTGGATTGAAGAAGTCCTTGATTTTATCAGCGAAGAGAGCTTTTAGCGTATCAGTCAGAAATATACCTGCCAGGGTTCCCGCCAGATAGACCACAAATCCTTCTCCTATACCGTACTTTGAGGAGGCCATACTGGTGATCCCTATCCAAACGAGGAATACAAAAGGGTTGAGGAAGTTTACCAGAAAGCCTTTCATGATGAAGCTCAGATAACTTATTTTTTTTACCTCCACCTGATTTCCAGGCTTGTATTTAGGATCAAAAATGTACTTAAGGCCTAATCCTATGAGGAAAATAGCGCCTCCAAGGGCAATCCATGTCTGGTTTTTAGGATTTTGAAGGAAGGCTGCGGCTCCCAATGCGCACATGCTCATGGCCATGAAATCACTCAAAACGATTCCAACAGCAACTGCCAAGCCGTATCTGAAGCCAAATTGGAGGGAAGTATGTAGAAGTGTGAAAAATACAGGGCCTATAAAAATGACGAAGGCCAGCCCCACTAATAAGCCGTCAAAGAATGCCATAGCGATCTTTTCGATCATGCCTTACGCTCGTGTTCCTACTCACATCATGATCCCAGCCTCGGCAAGGTATATTCTTTTTTCTCAAATCTCAAGTGATGTTGAAATGGTAGGGTTTTGGTGGGAGGTTAACTTAATTCTCTCAGGTAAGTAAGAGAATGCAGTAATTCATTCACAGAATATTAGCTGGTTAAGAAAAGCTGGATTTTATCCTCAAATACAGTGTCTGATCATGGGCTTTTTTGTAGCTTGCTAAGTCAATTAAATAATTTTCTTCAATGGATATTAGTGCACAGATTATTAATAAGAGAGGCGAAAGGAATTTAGTGCCTGTAGATTTTGAGATCACAGATTTGGAAACCGGAGAAAAGATTTATATAGATCCAAGTGTAAGTGATTATTTGCGGATAAAAAGGGTAAACTCAAGGGGATAAAAAAAACTTTTGATATCAGATATTAAACCTGAATATAGAATTGAAAGATACTTCAGCGTAAAC
>JBCDBC010000114.1:0-9275 GCA_039184535.1 Bacteroidota bacterium
ATACGGACTCGCTTTTTTGGGAGAAAAAGGAACCCTGGTGGTAGATAGAAGTGGATATGAGGTTCTCCCGGAATGGGACAATGAGGTCAAAGCCCATAAGGTGGAAGCCTACAAATCTGACAAATTTTCACAGGGACATGACTCACATATCAGGGACTTTGTAAATAGTATGCGGAACCGAACCCCACCTGCATGCCCGCCGGAAATAGGGAGAAATGTAGCCCTCTATTCGCATATGGCGAATATAGCTGTCAGATCAAGTGCTTATAAACTGGATTGGGACGCACAAAAAGGAAAGTTCTCCAATAGTAAGGAAGCTAATGCCTTCATCACTCCTGAATACAGGAAGCCCTGGTCTCTGCCCAAGGTATAGGTAAGCTCATATTCAAGGCTAAACAGGGGGGTTAGTTCAGGCTTTGATGTATTTCTGAAAGAAGATCAAGAACAGCACTCTTAATCCTGTTTTTCTCCAGGCTAAGATCGCTGAATGAGATTATCTTTTGCTTGTAGGCTGCTCCTACCTCCTTCCACTGAGAAAGGAGGAGAGAAAGGTTTTCTTTATCCAGACTGAGTGTATCCTGGTTTATCTTTTCCAGCAGTTTTTGTAATAACCTGAGTGCGCCCGGAACATGCCCCTCTTCTGTCATGAGTTGGATTTGGGAAGTAGTAGCTTTCCAGTCCTCCCTTTCCAGGTGGTAATGGGCATTTACCCTGGCGACCATATGGCTACACAACTTACGGGGTACAGAACTCTCCCATAGTTGGGAAAGTAATTCTTGAGTAGTTTCTTCCCAAGATCGATGCAGTAGGGTATGAATGGGAAATTCCGTGAGCCTTACCCCAAAGTGGCTGTCTTTGGCTATCTGACGGAAGCCCATATCCAGCAGATTACTCAACTGATCCATGTCCCATTTATGTTCTGCATTTTCCTGCTTTACAGCATAAGAGGTTCCTTCAAACAATTCTAGTGCATTATGTGCGCCTAATAAGAGATTTTGCCAATTCATCCACTGGTCTATTTGTAGGGGAGAATCAGCCTCCCTTCGTTCCTGCACTACCCAACATGAAATCTGCTCATTTCCTTCTTCCAGGGAGAATTTCAGTATCCTCAGATTTTTCCAATCTGAATGCTGGTAGATCTCTGTCTGATATTTCTCAGGTAAGTCTATCCAGTCTGTCATCCCTACCCAAACAGCAGGCATCCCAAAGACGAGCTGTTCCCATCCTACCTCTTTGGAGCTATCTTGAGACATGGCTTTTTGGAAAAGCGTTCCTAAGGGGACCTTGACCTGATAGAGTTTACGGGCTTGTTCAGACTTACTAAGTTTATCAGAATAGTACCCTCTCAGATTTAGGTAGCCTCTAATGATCTCAACTAATTCTTCAGATTGCTGCTCCTGACTTAGATTTTGCAGCTCGGATTCCGCCTCATTCACGAAGTGAAACTGAAACCATAACTGCCCTTCACCATTGCTGTTGATGAGACGGGAAGGTTTCCTTTTCCGGTTAAATCCTTTAGGTGCAATAGAAATTTGTTTCCCGATGGTCTGTTCATGGAGGAAAGTGTTTCCCTCTCCTTCCTTACCCTTTAGCATAAATTTAAATGCCTGGTCTGTGGTATAGGGATAATCACCAGATTCACTACTCCCAGCCCAGGCTCCTATGAACCGAAGAAATTTGTTGTGTTGGGTACTTCCACTGACCCGTGAAAACAGCTTACCCTCCTCAGAAAGGTCTGTTCTTAAGGCAGGTAGAAATAAAAAGGGGAGATGAAAGCTGAGGTACATAAAGCAAGAAAGCATAGTGGTGTACTATGCTAATCTACTAATAAAAAGGATGTATTCGACTGCGTATGGTTTGGAAACTCTCTGTACAGTCTTTCGGAAAGAGATTTTGCCTATGCAAACTCACCTTTCTGAATTAATACCATTTTCATATACGGCCTTAGGAGCTAATAGGTTCCCTTTCTACCAAAGATTCCAGAAAAATACGTACCTTATTCGTAGCACATAACACACTTATATCATGAAAAAATACGCTACAGAAATTAAATGGGGTCTCATCTTTGCGGCCATGATGCTTATATGGATGATCATGGAAAAGGTTACAGGTCTGCATGACGTACACAAACATAAGCACCACATCGTCACCAATATGATCATGATTCCTGCCTTCATCATTTATTTCCTGGCATTAAGGGAAAAACGAGATAAGGATTATGGAGGTGTGATGAGCTGGAAACAGGGATTCATTTCTGGTGTCCTCATTGGTCTTGTAGTGATGGTTTGTAGTCCCATCATTCAACTTCTCATCAATACTGTAATTTCCCCCGAGTACTTCCAGAATGCCATAGCTTATTCCGTAGAACATGGAGGCCAAACCCAGGAACAGGCGGAAGGCTTTTTCAATCTGCAAAACTATTTGATTATGGGTACCCTATCAGCTCCTATCATGGGAGCTATTACAGCTGCCATCATGGCCCTGGTGGTGAGAAGATCTGCCCAACCTGCTTAAGCACAAAATACTTTATCATGAAAGGTCCTATCTAATAGGGCCTTTCTCCTTCTACAATCCCTTTGGGACTGTAGTGGCAGATCCACAGGTTAGAACCATTAGAATAGGTAGCCTGAAAGCAGCCTAGCTTCGTGGTATTGGCCCATACGACCTGCTTATAATTATTACAATTTCTGGAGAAGGCACAGGTAACTGCCTCATAATTATAGTAAACTGAATTTTCTTTCCAGCCAGAAACTATAGTTTCTCAGCTCCATCTTACATTGGGATCAGGAAAAGTGTAAAATTCAAGCTGTCCGTATCCGTTTAAGGAAGCACAGGCTGGCCGTCCACAGGTCTGGATAAAGTTAGCTGGGCATTTTCCGGTAGATTCAGTCAAGTTCTGAGGCCAGCGTACATCCTGAACCCCTATAGCAGATCTAATCTTGTTATGAGCCTCTAAGAAACATTTAGATACGGTAGTAGTACCGGCCCGGCTCTTCATTTCCTTTAGTATGATCACAGCCAATGAAGCTGATTAGAACACATATCAAAATCAACAGGTAGTTACATGTTTTCACAGGTGTTGATAATTGAGGTGGTAAAAAAGACTATTAGCGATAAGATATATGGAGGCCATACATAGTTTGGTTAATTTCCGCTCCTCGTACATAAAGTTTAGTAAAAATACGACGACTAGAGAGTTGTCATGAAGTTCCAAGTAAGCACTATTTTTTCCTCTATGTTTCAAAAGGTTTTGGCTTTTGGGGTAACCTTCCTCTCTCTTTCTCAGCTCTCACTTTTTTCCCAAATTAAGGGTTGTCCAGATCCCTTAGCGGTTAACTACAATGTAGCTGCTACGGAAAATGATGGTTCCTGTACGTATATCCAAACCAGCATAAGTCCTTCTAAGACGGTAGTCCTGAATGATACCCTTAAAGAAACGTCTGGGCTATTGCTTTGGCAGGGATCTTTATTATCACACAATGACAGTGATGATAACAACCTCTATGTCCTGGATAGTCTGTCAGGAGATGTATTAATCACCTTCCCCATAAATGGTATAGATCCTACGGACTGGGAATCAATCGCTCAGGATGATTTCTATTTTTACTTCGGGGATTTTGGGAATAATGCAACTGGAAACAGGCAGGATCTGAAAATCTACCGAATTGCAAGAAATGCCATAAGCAGCGCTAACCCGGTGATCAATACCATAGCGTTTTCTTATGAAGATCAGATTGATTTTTCAGGTTCAGGAGTTAACAATACAGATTTTGATTGTGAAGCCATGTTTGTTAAAGGAGACAGTTTATACCTTTTAACTAAGCAATGGTTTAGTCAGAAAACCAGTATTTATGCCCTACCAAAAGCGCCAGGAACATATGAAGCCAAGCTAAAGGGAACGTTGGATGTGAATGGAATGGTTACAGGTGTAAGTTATCAGGAAGACAAAAACTATCTGGTCCTGCTAGGATATAGTAACATCTTACAACCCTTCGTTTATCTACTGTATGATTTTGAGGAGAATAACTTCTTATCAGGAAATAAGCGTAAACTCATAATCTCTCTTTCCTTTGCCCAAACAGAAGGAATTACGAAAGGGAGTGGCCTCAACTTCTTTATCACCCAGGAAGCCTTTGTAAATCCTCCTTCCATAGATATTCCTCCTCAACTATTTACCTTCAACCTGGATCCTTATCTGGGACTATTTGTAAATGGGCGAATTACGACCAGCAACGATCCATTGTTAGGACAGGGACCATCTTCCTATCCGAATCCATTTTCGTCAGAGCTTCACTTTGAGGTTCCTGTGGTTAAGCCTGGAACACCCCTAAGCATTCTGGATCTAAATGGAAAGAGAGTATTTCATCAAGATATTCTCCAACAAACTCAGGTTCTAGACTTATCTCAGCTTCCAAAAGGGCCATATGTGCTCCATTGGGGAAACTATTCCAGATTACTTATGAAAGAGTAAAACATAGCTGGAAAAGACCTTAATGTGGAGGATTCATAAAAAGGGGATGATTGGAAGTCTAAAAAAGACTGAGTAGGTTGATCTGGCGTTTTTGTCAACTGACTTAGCATTACTCCCTATCATCCCCTTATGAACCTCAATCAAGTAACTGTTCCCTGCACTGATCTATCTGAAAGCATTTCCTTCTACCAGAAGCTGGGACTCAAGCTCATCGTTCATTCTACAGATCATTACGCCCGATTTGAATGCCCTGATGGGTCCAGCACTTTCTCTCTTCATGTGGTAGAACAAAAAGGAAAGGGGGAAGCCCCATATGTTTACTTTGAATGCAAAAACCTAGATGAAAGCGTGGAGAATTTACTTAAGGAGGGTATAAAATTTGATCACTTACCCCAAGACCAATCCTGGCTTTGGCGTGAGGCCCGGCTAAAAGATCCCTACGGTAATCAACTAGTGTTATACTATGCTGGAGAGAATAGACTATACCCTCCCTGGCGACTGGAGGAGGAAATCAAAAAGTAAAACGTATCATTGGGAAAAGGCCCACCCTAAGCAACCTATATCCAATTTTTAGATACAAATTTTTCTAATGTCTCGTTTTTACAAGACTATAGAAATTTTGCTATCTAACTTAGCTCAAATCTCATTTTTTTAATCCAAAGGTGATAAGCAAGTCCTCTTGAATTATCCCTACTGACTCCCTGTTTTTTACGGATTTACCCACATCAATACCATGGCAGAAATAATTCTTCCAGGCACCTACGTGACTGTACGTGATGAGGCACTGATTAGTGCTGGACGCGTTGTTACTGGAAATATTGGCATCGTCGGTACAGCCAATAAAGGTCCTCTCAATGAAGTACAAATTTTAGGTAGTTTCTCTGAGGCACGAGAACTCTTTGGCTCCAGCGACCCCTGGAGGGGTGGGAGTAATAATGAACTGACCCTAATCCGGGCCCTTGAACAAATTTATAATAATGGAGGGAAGACTGTCTATGCGGTACGTACCTCTGCCAGAAATGGAGGAGGCATTCCATTAGCTACTGCCGCCACCTATGACATTCAATCAAGCTCAGCAGGGCCTGTTCTTACAACCCTAAGTGCAAAATCGGCTGGTACCTGGGGCACAGGTATCAGAATAAAGGTTATGGCAGCTCCTTCAGACCAAAACAGCTTTGTCGTGGAGGAATTAACAGGCTCAGCTACTGCTTTAAGAAGGAATAATATTGACCAAACTAGTGATCTTAATAGCATAAGTGTCCAAAAAGATGATACAGGTCAGCTTCAAAGGTTCACCGTCATTTATACAGGTACCCCTGCAGTGGGAGAAGTACAGATAGATCCATCTAATGGTAATCTCACCTTTGAAGGAACCCAGGTTCCCGTAGCTGCTGATACCATTTTTGCAAGCTATGAAGTACTGGCCGCAAATACTATGAATGTAGAAATCAGCTCTGGGCAAATTTTGGAAACCTACTATATAGCTGATGTTGCTCATCTAGCTGAGCAAGTTGTTGCAAACTCGTCTCTGGTAACTGCTGACTCAGCAGATGCGGATGATCCTTCACTGATGGGAATTACGCCCATAGCTACTGTACCCGCCGGCCTTTTATTTAGTGGAGGGAGTGATGGTGCCAATGCTATAGCAGCTGATTATCAGGATAGCGTAGCCTTACTTGAAAACGAAATCATAAACATAGTCCTTCTAGCAGGGCAAGATGAAAGCGATGCTGGCATGCGCACCGCCCTGTCAGGTCACATAAACGCTACTAATCAAATTCAAAGAGAACGAATAGGGCTGATGGGAAGTGCATTAGACGCGAGTTTAAATGCCATTGCCGGCCATGCCTTAAACAGCGATAGAATCATCTATGTGGCCCCGGGTATCAAGTTGGCCAATAACCAATCCCTGCCTGGTGCTTATACAGCGGCAGCAGTTGCTGGCCTCATCTCTTCTCTTCCTGTGCAAACAAGCCCCACGAATAAGGTTCTGAATGTTCCCGATCTAGAAAACACCTTCAGCACTTCACAGCTAGAAAAGCTAGTACTTAATCGTGTCCTCACAGTAGAAAAGAGGGAAGGTTTTAGAATTGTGAAAGGAATCACTACCTCTACTAATTCTGCCTGGCATCAAATTACTACAAGAAGAATTGTAGACTTTGCGACCTATGGAGTGAGATCAGGTTGTAATCCATATATAGGAAAACTCAATAATGAAAGAGTGAGGGGAGCTATGAAGGCCACTCTGGATGCCTTTCTTACCCGCATGGTGGATAATGAGGCCTTAATAAGCTACGAACTAGAAGTAAGTGCTACCCGCGCCCAACAAATTGCAGGAGAAGCCATCGTAACCATGACCATAAGACCCACCTTTAGCATTGACTTCATAAAGGTGACCATGTACCTAGGCTAGGTGAGAGTCCTTATATGCTCATTCTTAAATTTCTATTTCTACAATTAAGATATCATGCCAAATACAAATGTTTTTAGAGGCTCTGACGCTTCTTTAGTTCTAGCAGTGGATGACAATTCTACTATAGAAGGAGGATTAGCTGATGGCCTAATCAATGAATACGAACTCTCCAATCTGGTAGGCAGATTGACCCAGGTTACGGTACAGGTCCAAAACGAAGTCAAGCCCTATCACGAGATTGGTAGAAGGCTTCCCACAGAACTCAGACCTGGAAATATAAACATCCAGGGAACTGCCGCCCGTGCCCACATAAATGGTGCGATGCTAAGGCTATTATTAGGAGATGCTGCTACTTCTCCTCCGCCAGCAGGCGCAATTCCCCAGCCCACCTTCAATATGGTGATCAATAGGGCCAACCCAGCCCTACCAGATAATTTTGCCAAGGTGATCGTCTTTGGGGTCAAATTCGACTCTTGGGGATTCTCCCTGCCAGAAGATGAGTTTATAATGGAAAACATTTCTTTTCGTGCCCTAAGAATTAGTACGGAGGAAGCGGGCTAGAGAAAACAATTGATACTTAAGACTTTAGGATTTTAGTCGAACAAGCTTATGCAGGAACCAACCCTAAACGCAGAAGACCTTTTACTAGGGTCAGAAGCTCAGTATGATATCAGCATTCCAAAGGAGATTTTATTACCCGGAGGAGAACAAGAAGAAACACCTGCGAATGCCTCTGTAGTAAGGCTGAAACCGCTGACTATAGGCGTCTTCCAATTGATCATGAAAGCTTCCCGGAATGACCCGGGACTCATTCCGCTACTCATGGTTAAAGAGGCCCTCATTAGTCCAAATGTCTCTCTGGATCAGCTTAGAAAAATGCATATAGGCTTAATTGAGTTTTTGGTAGAGGAAGTTCGAAACATCAGTGGCCTGATGAAAAAAAAAAGAACCTCCCATTAGCTGAGGCACCTAAGTTCCTTCGACTAAGCTATCAGCTAGCCAAAGAATTTGGTTGGACTCCTCAACAAGTACAAGCCCTGACCATGGGACAAATACAATTTTACCTTCAATTTTTAGAAGAAGAAAAATCAGACACCTTTTCTATGAGCATGAAATAAGATAGCCAGCTAAAACAGCTAAAGAGATATCCACACATGAACAATCACCTAATACATATTGGAGTAGAGATAGCTACTAGCCAAACCTCCCTGCTACTCACAGGTTATGGTGATCAGTTTTCACGATCCTGGTTTGAGGATATGGAACAATTAGATGATCTTCACTCCCCTCATGATTTACTAGAAACTTTCGTCTCCCTAACAGATTTTCCAAATGCTTTTTGTGACGAATTTTATCCTGAGAACCTTTGGCAAGCAGCTGGCAATGAGTCTCACCAAAAAGGATCTCCCACTTCTGATCCCTACCTAGCAAGTATCCCATCCCATTCCTCCCTTAATCCTGGAGGGCATACTTCTTTACTCCCAACCCTCCCTGCTTCTCCTACTAGTTCAGAGGAAGTAGCAAGTCCTGTCCGCAAAAGAAGAATAGGTTCTTTAAGAGATCTAGCCTCAGGAGCTAAGGAGGGCATTAGTCTTCCTACAAATTTTATGGCAGAAAAGAATCCTCCAGGGGCATCAAGTCCGGGCTTGATAAAAGAAAACCCCGAGACCTCCCCTGCACAGCAGATAGAAGCAAAAACCTTGTCAGGTTCCAACACCTCCCCTATCCTAAGTGAACAGACAACAAGTACCCAATCGCAGGCCATAATCCCGGCTACCAAAAATATTGAAAGCCATACGTTTCCAGAGGATTTATGGGCTTCAGAGGATACAAGTAGTTTTCCTATGTCAGATAGACAGGAAAGCAAGGAAGGAAAGGGCTTTTCTCCCATGTTTAATCCATTTACTCAACCAGCTTCCCAAACAAAAATCAAGAAGACGGATTCTGTATCATCCAGGTATTCAGAGCCCAATGGAAAACGTCAGTCCCCAATCTTATCTCCAGGGGAATTGGCCTTTGAAGCAAGTGATGAATTGATCCAAATGGCTCATAAGCAACCCTCCCCTTTATACAATGAATTAGGAAATGAGACTCGTCATGAGCCGTTCAGTCAAATAGCCCAAGTTGATAACCCTTCTAAAATGAAGGGTCCAGCAAGATCCATTGAGAATTCCAATCTACCTGTATCAGATATAAAAGAATCAACCTTTTCAGATACAGTTAGTGAAAAAATAGATCCAGCTTTCGAGCAGGAAGAATGGCTAGACCTGCTTACCCAACACTTAAACGAAGAATACAGACGCTTTTATGGTCCCTTATAACCTATGCCAATTGAGATAGATGACATATTGCTAAGTAAGATTCACAAAATCCAAACACTGGAGGTAGCAG
>JBCDBC010000115.1:0-9272 GCA_039184535.1 Bacteroidota bacterium
ACGAAGAGATGATGGCTACAGAAGAAATGATGGCTATCAGCGTAGAGATGATGGCTACAGAAGAAATGATGGCTACCAGCGTAGAGATGATGGCTACAGAAGAAATGATGGATACAATCGTGACAGAGATGGTGGTGGCTACCAGGGAAGAAGAGATGGTGGTGGTGGATACCAAAGAAGAGATGGTGGCGGCTATCAAGGGAGAAGAGATGGTGGTGGATATCAAAGAAGAGATGGTGGTGGATATCAAGGAAGAAGAGATGATGGGGGTGGATACCAAAGAAGAGATGACGGATATCAAAGACGTGATGGAGACTACCAAAGAAGAGATGGTGGATACCAGAGACGTGATGGTGGCGGATATAACAGAGGTGGCGGAGGCGGATACCGTGGTGGCGGAGGAGGTTATCGAGGAGGTGGTGGTAGAGGCCATAGAGGAGGTGGATACCAAAGAAGAGATAATTTTAGAAATAGCGGCCCAAGAGGGGTAACCGTTCTGGGACGATTAGATGAGCTAGGGGTAAAGTATTCAGCCTTTGACTTATCAGCTATAGGAAGCTTGGCTTCCACAGAATACAGAATTCAATTTGACAGACCTCCCAGAAAAATCAGGCAAAAAGAACAGTTTGGCTGGTTTATGGTGTCTTCTTATCCTTTCCACTTTAAGGATGTGCTGGATAGGTTGATTTCCTTATTCATGGGGATCCCTGAAAACCATAGAAAGGAAACTATGCAGGCGGCCATGACCTTTGAGAAGGGCCCGTTGACTTACCTGGAGCCTGACGGTTCTTCTGTTTCTACCATAAAGCGTAAGCGTAAGAGAAGAAGGAGAATAGGCGAAGAAGGGGAGGAATTACCTGAAAATGAAAGCGCTGAATTAGCTGAAGAAGCTGTAGAAACTGATGCTGAAGAGCAGGAGGTTGAAGCAGCAGCTGTAGAAGAGACCGTAGAAGATGCCGCTGAGGTAGAAGAAGATACTGCTGAAGCCGAAGAAGCTGTAACTGAAGAAATTGAAGAAGATGGGGCTGAGGAAGAAGCTTCGACTGAAGTAGAAGCAGAGGAAGTTGAGGAGGAAGAAGAAGAAGAGGAGGAGTCCGAAGAGGAGACAGCTGAAGAAGAAACAGAAGAAGAGGAAAAATAATTCCTTTTGAGATATATTAACATGAGTCATTCTGAGATTTCAGAATGACTCATTTTTTTGGTAGTATCCTAGGAAGTGTGTAAGTGCTCAGCCATGGGGCCTAGGCCCCATGGCTGAATTTGTTACCTTTCACTTACATACTTATTCAGATGAAGAAAGAAGACCTATTTAAAGAAGATTTTCTCAAGCAGTTCAAATCGGGAGAAGAATTAGAGCTGTTTCTCAGCGAGCTCCACAAACGTGGTATTGAAAAGATGCTTGAGGGGGAGCTGGATGCTCACCTGGATTATAAAAAGCATCAGCGCAGTGATAACCCTAATGGCCGTAACGGTACCAGCAAGAAGACCATAAAGACAGAATACGGAGAATCTGAGATCGTGGTACCCAGAGACCGAGATGGCAGCTTTGAGCCTCAGATCGTCCCTAAACGCTCTCGTCTAGCCAAAGGCATTGAATCTATCGTAATCTCCCTTTACGCCAAGGGGATGAGCAATGCTGATATAGAGGAGCAGATCAAAGAACTCTATAATTTTAAGCTCTCTACCTCAGCTATCTCTAAGATCACAGATACCCTCACTGAAGATATCCTTGCTTGGCAGAATCGGCCCTTGGAAGCTCAGTACCTCATTGTTTGGATGGATGGGATTGTCTTTAAGGTTCGGGAAAACTCCCGGGTAGTTAACAAAACGATCTATCTGGCCGTAGGCCTGAAGCATGATGGGAGAAAGGAAGTCATGGGCATGTGGCTAGGCGGTTCTGAGGCTGCCAGCTTCTGGATGGGGGTACTTACGGATCTGAAAACCAGAGGAGTTGAGGATATTCTCATCACCGTAACAGACAACTTAAAGGGCTTCACTAAGACTATCAGCGCGGTATTCCCTCAGGCAGCTACCCAAATCTGCGTAGTTCACCAGATTCGTAATGCCTGTAAGTATGTCGTCTGGAAGGACAGAAAGGGCTTTGCTAAGAGCATGAAGCCTATTTATGAAGCACCTAACAGGGAAGCTGCTAAGGCCGCTCTGGAGGATATGAATAAGCTATGGGGAACCAAGTATCCTTATGCCATCAAATCATGGGAAGATAACTGGGAAGAATTAACCACTTTCTTTGATTTTCCCCCAGAGATTAGAAAGATCATCTATACCACTAACCTGATTGAAAACCTTAATGGTAAAATCAGAAAGTACACCAAAAACAAGATGTCCTTTCCTACAGACAAGGCACTCAAGAAATCAGTATATCTGGCTATTTTTGAGATTACAAAGAAATGGACCATGCCCATTAGGGACTGGCCCATTATTCTTAATCAATTTATGACCATATTTGATGACAGAGTTCAAGTTTAAATAAATACCCAGTTTGAGTATTTACACACTTAAGGGGATACTGTCTTTGACTCTATGGAAAATCTCTTTCAAGATATAGCCGATAATTACAATATTAGACTCGATGATACCTAAACCGGGAATTGCTGCCAACGTGGAGTAAAAAGAGCAAAGTAACTGATAACCAGTTACTTTTATCCAAAACTCGCGTTATTTTGCTTCACAAACCAACCACTTCATAGTCTCTGGTCTATGCTCAGCTAGTACATCAAACCTTTCTAATAAGTTAAAATCACCAATCTCTGAAAAGTGGTAAGTAAATACCTTTTCCAGATCAGAGCTGCTATTTATGGGGGTTATATTATGTGTTTTCTGGAATAAGGCAGTAAGTCTACCTGATATTTCGCTGTCCAGGAAATCATGTGTCTCTATGATAAGATCACTACCCGTCAAATTTTCTATACTTGTGGGAGTAAACAGCTTTTTCTCAAAACCTTCACAATCACAGATAATGAGACTATTCCCTTCAAACGGGAAGGAAGAAAGTTCTTGTTCAGTCAATTCTCCTTTAATCGTCAATTTTTCTCCTAATCCATTCTCTTGAGATAATTTTTCACACATAGACCGAGCTAGCTCGTCAGTATCATAGGCATAAATGTGCGCCTCTTTTTGTCTTAGCCCGAGACCTACTGCATAATAGCCTTCTGCACAACCTACATCTATGATGCTGTTATACTGCTTCTCTAACAGGCTTTCTAAATTCTCCCAAAGCTCTTTTTCATAAGATCCTATGATTTTAGGGAAATAGGCACTACAAACAGATTCTTCCATGGGGTACCTCATGCCCTTAAAAGGTCCATTCAGCACCTCTCCTGCTCCTCCTATCAACCTGCTCCTTCTATGATTTTCTCCTGAATACTTTTGCCGTTTCATAAAGAAGTAGGCCAAACGTAAAATGGAAAAGGGCCTAAGCAGTATCCACTTAAGATTCTCCCAAGTAAAATGTCTAGCTAGCTTTTGATAACGATTTGTGCTCATACTCCTGTGCAAAAAGTTCTCTAAAGAAGGAATCAATTGAGTGCATAGTCCCTGCCATAATCCTCCATGAAAGAGGATTATCTTCCTACAAAAATCACCAAAATGAACCTTCTCTTAGAATGGAATTACTGGCTCATCTAACATTCTCTGATGCAACTTTAGTTTTACGCAGGAATCAGGAGGAAATTGTCCTTTCTCTCCATAGAGGTCAATAACATTAGGACAAGGCACTTTTACACACTTGCTTTCTGTTCTTGTAGTGCCCAGTCAACTGCCTTTTCAGCATGGATTTCCATAGTTGAGAAAATGGGTAAGTCCACATCTCCTTCTTTGATCAGCAAGGGGATTTCTGTGCAGCCGAGGACGACACCTTCTGCTCCCCTTTCTTCCAACCTTTTGATGATTTCCTTGAAGGTGTCCCTTGAAGCGTCTTCTATCTTGCCGTGGACCAGTTCTCCATAAATGGTCTTATGAACTACGTCCCTATCTGCCTCTTCCGGAATGATGGCCTTTATACCAAATTTTTCCTGAAGTACTCCCC
Source organism: Bacteroidota bacterium (assembly GCA_039184535.1). GTDB lineage: Bacteria > Bacteroidota > Bacteroidia > J057 > J057 > JBCBKZ01. The sequence goes on from JBCDBC010000115.1 coordinate 4,046, forward strand.
TGTAAAAGTCTCTCTCCATGGTAAAGCGGGTTCCCAGTAAGCCAACCTTTTTCATGTTTTGACGCTGGATAGCGTCCCCAGTAGCTTCTGCTATATGGAGAAATGGAATGGAAACACTTTCACGAATCGCATCTGCACATAGGTGCATGGTATTGGTACAGAGAATCACCAAGTCAGCTCCTCCCCTCTCCAGTCTTTGGGCAGCATCCGCCATCATACCATTCAACGCATCCCAGTCTCCAGTATGCTGTAGGTGTTCTATCTCTGCAAAATCTACTGTATACATAAGGCTTTTACAGGAATGAAATCCCCCCAGGCGTTCTTTCACCATCTTATTGATGAGCTCATAGTATACCCAGGATGATTCCCAGCTCATCCCACCTATCAGTCCTATGGTTTTCATATTAGATTTCTGTTTCAGGGTTCCAAGCTTCCAAGATATCTGCAACTCTCTTCACAAATCTTCCTCCTAGCGCCCCATCAATGATTCTATGGTCGTAGGAGTGAGAAAGGAACATTTTTTGGCGGATAGCAATCGCATCTCCACTTTCTGTTTCTATAACTGCAGGCAATTTCCTAATGGCTCCTAAGGCCAGAATAGCTACTTGAGGTTGCATTATAATAGGTGTACCCATGACATTGCCAAAGGTTCCTACATTAGAAACGGAGTATGTACCTCCTTGTAATTCGTCAGGTTTTAGCTTATTGGCTCTGGCTCTTGTAGCCAGGTCATTTACAGCAGCGGTAAGTCCTACCAGATTCAGCCTATCAGCTTGCTTGATGACAGGAACTATGAGGTTATCATTAGGTAAGGCTACCGCTACCCCTACGTTGATGTCTTTCTTGACAATGATCTGTTCTCCGTCTATGCTGGAATTAAGCATAGGATTCTCCCTCAGAGCCTGTACTACGGCCTGCAGGAAGATAGGGGTGAAAGTAAGCTTCTCATGATATTTCTCCTGGAAGGATTTCTTCATCCTATTTCTCCAGAGAACTATTTCCGTTACATCTGCTTCCACGAAAGAAGTTACATGGGCAGATACCTGAACAGAATTAACCATGTTTTTCGCAATCATCTTACGAACTCTGTCCATTTGGATGATTTCCGCTGCATCATCTCTGGTAGCCATAACTTCCGGAGCTTTGGGCTGCTCTTTCTTTTCAGCCACCATAGGTGGTGTTGCTGGTTTAGGAGGTGGCACTGCAGGAGCTTCTACAGCTGCTTTCGCCTGGCTTTCTTCTGGTGTGATCTCCTTAGAAAGAATACTTCTGCTTTCTGGTAAAACAGCCTGTGTCTCCTCTAAAGGTGGAATTAGGAGGCTTTCCTCTATGCTAGCAGTATGAGCAACTGCAGCTTTCTCCTCATGTGAACCTCCTCCATTTGTTGATTTACTTTTTACGTAATTGAGAATGTCTCTTTTGGTCACTCGCCCTCCTCTTCCACTTCCACTAAGCTGATCCAGTTCTCTGGAAGAGATCCCTTCCTTTCTGGCAATATTTAGAACCAAAGGAGAATAAAAACGAGCTTCCTGGTTGGCTTCAACAGCTACCTCAGCCGTGGGTTGTAGAGATTCAGAAGATGCGGAAGGTATATAAGGTACTTCCTGTGCAAAGTTGGACTCTGCTACTTCTTCCAGGACTTCATCTTGCTGTGGAACGGGAGCAATCTCCTCTGCTTCCCCACCTTCAGCCACTGTTTCTAAAACAGCTATTACACTCCCTACCGGAACCACATCTCCATCCTGATAAGCTTTTTCTATTAGTTTCCCTTTAACAGGAGAAGGAACTTCCGAGTCAACTTTATCTGTGGCTATTTCTACTACGGCTTCTTCCTCTTCTACCCATTCTCCTACTTCTTTGGTCCAGTTGAGAATAGTTGCCTCTATAATACTCTCTCCAAGCTTGGGCATTAGCAGTTCATATCTTGCCATGGTTCGGGGGGTTAACAGTTACACGTTAGGGAGCTAGCTCCGCATTTCAAAACTACAACATTAGGGAATCTACTCAAAGGCTTATCGCGAAACAAAACGCAAACGAATATTTTTCAAGCATTCGATCATTGTCATAGCAACTACTTTATCAATATTTGTGTTTCGCCTTTGGTACATCTGTACCTTGCGGGCTTGGGTGCCCTTATGATCTGCATAGCCTATCCATGCGTGGGGGCCTATGTCTCCCTGTTTCTCAGCATATCCTGTGGTGGCCAGCCCTATATCTGTTCCAAGGAGCTTCCTTACCCCTTCCGCCATTAGACTAGCCACCTCTTCAGAAACTACGGTATGAGCCTCTATGACTGAAGCTGGTACTTCCAGTACTTCCTCCTTAACTCGAGTGTCATAAGCTGTGACAGAGCCTGTAAAATATCTGGAAGCACCTGATACACTTACGATCTTCATGGCTAGCTTTCCGCCAGTTAGGCTCTCTGCTACACCTATGGTTAGGCCTTTCTCTAGTAAAGCCTCACCCAGTATCTTCTCCAGTAGCTCATCTTCTGTGGTGTAAGAGGCTTCCTTTACTACTTCTGCTATTTGTTGCTGACGTAGAGTTAGCTCTCCTTCCAATTCCTGCCTTTGTTCTGTCCTGCCTCTTGCCGTAAGTTCTAGCCATAGGCCATCTATCCTCGGAAGGAAAGCGATAGAAAGCTGAGGGGAAAACTGCTCTAGGATGTGATTAATGTCCTCTTCCACTTTGGACTCAGCTAAGCCTGTGGTACGTATCACTTTCTGGAGAATCAGACTGGGTTGGAATTTCTGCTTTAGATAGGGGAGTATATCCTCAGTCATGAGGCTATACATTTCAGCAGGTACACCTGGCATGGAGATCAGGGTAAAACCATCCTGCTCAAAAATCATCCCTGGCGCAGCCCCTACCCTATTGAGTATGGGGATACAACTGTCAGGCACATAAGCCATCCCTACGTTTCCATCCGTTAGGGGAAAGTTAAACTTGGCGGCTATGGCTTTAATTTTTTCCAGCGTAGGTGGATGAACCACCATTTCTCCGCCAGTAAATTCAGCCAGGATATTCTTGGTAATATCATCTCTGGTAGGCCCCAGCCCACCAGTCATGAGTACGATCGGAAAGTTTTGGGTGAAATGTTTCAGGGCCGCGAGCATATCTTCCTTGGTATCCGGGATAGCCATTTCTCTGCGGAGCCTGAAGCCTGCATCCTTTAGTTGGGCCCCAATAAAGGTGGCATTGGTGTTGGTAATCCTCCCTGAGAGAAGCTCACTTCCTATACTGATAAGCCCTACTTCCGTCATAAGGTATTGCTAGTCTTCCATGCTGAAGTCTTCCAAGAAATTGGTAGCGTAAATACCTGAACGGAAACGCTCATCACGCATCAATTTCTTATGGAAGGGGATAGTAGTTTTTACGCCCTCAACTATAAATTCTTCCAGTGCCCTCTCCATTTTTGCAATCACCTCTTCTCTGGAAGGAGCAGAAACGATTAGTTTGCCGATCATAGAATCATAGTATGGAGGGATGTCATAACCAGAGAAGGCATGGGTATCCACTCTTACTTTATGACCACCTGGCTTATGGAAGTAGTCTATATGTCCCGGTTGAGGTCTGAAGTCATTATAAACGTCCTCAGCATTAATTCTCACCTCCATGGCATATCTTCCGGCTGGCATGATGTACTCAGAGATTTTCTCTCCGGCAGCCACCTTGATCTGCTCCTTGATCAGGTCATTATCAAAAATCTCTTCTGTCACGGGATGCTCTACCTGAATACGGGTATTCATCTCCATGAAGTAGAAGTTTCCTTCTATGTCATAGATGAATTCTACCGTACCAGCCCCCTCGTAATCCACGTACTTGGCTGCTTTCACAGCAGCATCTCCCATCTCCTTCCTTTTTTCCGGAGTAAGCACGGGACTAGGAGATTCTTCCACTAATTTCTGGTGTCTTCTCTGGATGGTACAGTCTCTTTCTGCTAAATGGAATACATTTCCATGCTGGTCACCTACCACCTGAATTTCCACGTGTCTAGGCTGGAGAATAAATTTCTCCATGTATAAACCATCATTTCCAAAGGCAGCACCTGATTCAGCTTTCGCGCTATTCCATGCATCTGCCATTTCGGACTTCTCATCTACTCTCCTCATCCCTTTACCCCCACCACCAGCCGTGGCCTTCAGCAGTACAGGATATCCTATTTCTTCTGCGATCTCATAGGCTTGCTCTAGCGAGTCTAACAGTCCGTCTGATCCTGGTACTACGGGAACTCCCGCCTTGATCATGGAAGCTTTGGCAGTGGACTTATCTCCCATGGAAGAAATCACATCTGCATTAGGTCCTATGAATTTAATCTTATGATCTTCACACAGCTGAGAGAACTGGGCATTCTCAGAAAGGAATCCATACCCCGGGTGGATAGCATCTACTCCACAAATTTCAGCGGCTGCAATGATGTTTGCCATGTTCAGGTAGCTGTCCGTACTAGATGGAGGACCTATACACACAGCCTCATCAGCAAATCTAACATGAAGACTGTTTCTGTCAGCTGTAGAAAATACCGCTACTGTAGGGATTCCCATTTCACGGCAGGTCCGCTGTATGCGTAAGGCTATTTCGCCTCTATTTGCAATCAGTATTTTTTTAAACATAAAAGCTCGTTAAGAGAATCTTATTAGGCGTCTGTGTCAATCAAGAACAGAGGCTGATCATATTCAACTGGCTGAGCATTTTCTACCAGAATCTTTACAATCTTTCCTTCTACCTCAGATTCAATTTCATTGAACAACTTCATGGCCTCTACAATACACAGTACTGAGCCTTTCTGGACGGTATCTCCCACCTTCACAAAAGCGTCCGTATCAGGAGAGCTGGAACGATAAAAAGTTCCAATCATAGGAGACTTAAATGTATAGTAATCTTTTTCAGGGGCTGCGGATGCTGCTTCAGTCTTTGCTGTTTCAGCAGGTGCCTCAGAAGCTGCAGGTGCCTCAGCTACCGTAGGCATAACAGCAGGTGCTAGTTGTGCTGGAGCTGCTATGGCAGATGCGGGTTGAGAAGCGTATATCACATTACTTTCAGGAGCCTTCCTTCTGATCTTTAATTTAAAGTCCTTTTTTTCTATTTCTACCTCAGTGAGATCGGTCTTATTAACCAATTTGAGGATATCTTGAATTTCTTTAAACTCCATAGTATCGCGTGTAAATGTTGGTTGAGAAGGTTTATGATTTAATGCGCTCCATATAAGCTTTGGTAGCAGTATCTA
>JBCDBC010000116.1:0-9239 GCA_039184535.1 Bacteroidota bacterium
GATGAGTGGATAAAAACTCAGCCGGCTGACAGAAATCCTTTCATGCCGGACATCACGGGACTGGAAATCGTTAAGGTAAATATGAAGAAGGGAGACCTGTTGATCTTCAATAGCCATCTGGCCCATGGAATTCGTCCTAATCACTCTGACAGACCGCGTCTAGCTCAGTACATAGCTATGACACCTGCAGAAGAAGACAATGCTCAACTCAGACAGTGGAGAGTGAATTCATGGAAAAACAGAATTGCGCCTGAGGGCTATGCTTTCCCTGGTGATCCCAGAGAATGGGAGAAGAATCATGCTGAGACAGCCGTCCTTACTGAGCTGGGAGAAAAGTTATTAGGACTCAAGAACTGGTAGGTAGTTAACAACTCAGTATAAACGTTATATATCTCAGGCAAAGTAGGTTAGCTCCTGCTTTGCCTGATTTCTTATATGAAATTCAAGCCCTTTTTTCACCCTCATTTCCTCTTCTCTTTTCATAGGTACTTGAGAATTACCTTTTCTCAAGCCTGTTCATTTTCTTATTTGGAATCCACGAATTATCGTACTAAGACCAGGTCAAAACTGGGAAAGTAGATAATCCAACACTTACCAAGAATTAAACACACTATACTGCATTCATGCATATTTCTACCTTTGAGGCCCTCTTTTTTCTTTAACCCGTGTAATTGAAGCTTCCGGACTTCTTACACAAAACCTACCTGTTGAGACTTGTCTGAAGGATTTCCTATGCCACTTAGGGTATTAGGGACAAGCATCGTTTTGACAAAGTTTTACGGACGTTCATTTTCTCGATTTTTCATTTTGGAATTAGACACACATAAAGGCTAGTTATTTTCATGAAGGACTTTTTTGCTAAGTACAGCTTTTTGCTGCTCTTCCTGGGGTTATTCACCCTAAGTTTTCCTCTCCTCGGACAGAAGTACACAGTTAGCGGATATCTCTCAGATGATACTAATGGAGAGAAAATCCTTAACGCCACAGTATTTGATAGCAGAACCCGAAAGGGTGCACTCACAAATACCTACGGCTTCTACAGTCTGACTTTGCCCAAGGATACCGTTCGATTAGTATTTACACAGGTAGGCTTTGCCACCAAGGTGTACACCTTTGAACTGAACCGAGACACCACTATCAACATCAACCTGGACCAGTTGGCCATAGAAGAGGTGGAGATCATAGCGGAAGATGTGAAACGGGTAGTAGATCAGACGCAAATGAGCGTCATCGAAATCCCCGTAGACCAAATCAAACGCTTACCCGCCCTCATGGGGGAAGTAGACGTGATTAAGGCCTTGCAGCTCATGCCTGGCGTTCAGTCAGGAAATGAAGGTTCGTCAGGCCTGTACGTAAGGGGAGGAAGCCCAGACCAGAACCTCATCTTGCTGGATGGCGTTCCTCTTTACTACGTCAGCCATCTGGGAGGCTTTTTCTCTGTCTTCAATGCAGATGCTCTCAGCAGCGTCCAACTGTACAAGGGAGGTTTCCCAGCCAGATTTGGCGAGCGACTCTCTTCCGTGCTGGACATACGTATGAAGGAGGGGAATATGAAGAAGTTTGAAGGGGAAGGAAGCGTGAGTTTGATCTCTGCCAAAGCCTCTTTTCAGGGCCCTATCCAGAAGGACAAAACCGCCTTCATCATTTCTGCCAGAAGGACCTATATAGACCTACTAAGTAGGCCCTTATCTAAAGCAGCCTCCAATGGAGAAGCTTCCGTAGGCTATTTCTTCTACGACCTCAACGGAAAGATTAACCACATCATTTCTGACAAGGACAGACTCTATCTGAGTTTTTATCTGGGAGATGATAGATTCAGTGGAACCAATAAGTATAGTGATACGGAAGGGAATGAAACTTACGAGGAGAAATTCAAGATAGGCTTGAATTGGGGTAACAGGCTGGCTGCTTTCAGGTGGAACCACCTTTGGTCTGATAGACTATTCTCTAACCTGACAGCTACCTACACTCGCTACCAGCTAAAAACCTTTGCAGATGGGTCAGTGAATATCACGGAGAATGGAACTACCCAGAACGAGACTTTCGGACTGGATTACCGCTCTCAGATAAGGGATCTGGGCATAAAGCTAGATTTTGACTTTTACCCTTCTCCTTCTCACGAAATCAAGTTTGGGCTATTCTCCACCAATCACAGATTTGAGCCGAGTACTTTTGGGTCCAAGGTAAAAACGGCTGATACCCAAATAGACACCAGCATAGTATCTGCTATAGACTATACCTGGGAGTCAGGCATCTATTTCGAGGATAACTTCAAAATAGGGAGAAACTTCAGCATGAACCTGGGCGCCAGAGCTACCCACTATAATGTAGATGATATGAATAATGTCTACCTACAAGCTAGAGCAGCTGCCCGACTCAAACTGACAGATGATATCTCTCTCAAAGGGTCCTATTCTCAGATGACACAGTTTGTACACCTGCTGGCAAATTCTGGTGTGGGGCTCCCCATAGACTTGTGGGTGCCTGCTACTGGCAGGGTCCCGGCGCAGGATTCCTGGCAAGCGGCGGGAGGTATTTCCGTTTCTCTATGGAAAGATCAGTTTGAGCTAAGTCTGGAAGGCTATTACAAAGAAATGAATGGCCTCATCACCTTTAAGGAAGGTCAAAACCTCCTTATTAGTGGAGAACCTACTGACAGCTGGGAGAATCAGGTAGAAATAGGCGGAAAAGGGGAGGCATACGGAATGGAATTTCTTCTCCAGAAAAAGAGAGGAAAAACTACCAGCTGGCTAGGCTATACCCTCTCCTGGAATTGGCGACAGTTTGATAATGTGAACAATGGCCTCAGATATCCCTTCAAGTATGACAGAAGGCATGACATCAGTCTGGTTGTAACTCATAAGGTAAATGACCGGATTTCCCTGGCGGGCTCATGGGTTTTCGGTACAGGAAATGCCATCACCATTCCCACTGGGGGTTTTGCCAATATCAATAGTGGTCTTACAGCTATGAGAGAGGGCTACGGCACTTTCTACTTTACTGATAGAAGTTATGCAGACCAGCTCTTAACTGGCTTAGGCTATTATGAAGGGGGGACAGAACTATTTGAGGATGGGAGAAATGGATTCCGTATGCAATCCTATCATAGGCTGGACCTGTCCATAGAATTCACCAAGGAAAAGAAATGGGGACAGAGAACCTGGTCATTCGGGGTGTATAATGCTTATAGCAGGCTAAACCCCTTTGCCTATTATTTCTCCAATCAGGTAACCTACAATGAGGCTACCCAGCAGTTTGAGACTACTCGAAAACTCAAGAAAATCACCCTATTCCCTATTATTCCATCTGTAGCTTACAAATTCAAATTCTAGTATGAAAACCTCTATAAATATCTATCTCGCTCTCATACTGGCTGTTTTGTCCTTATCCTGCGAGCGCAACCTGGAAATCCCTTTACCTGAACATCAATCCCGTTTGGTGCTCAATTCAATATTGCTTGAAGGAAAAACGCCTATCCTAAATATCACTCGATCATTTGGGACATTAGAAACTGTCTCTGATTCTGCCTTATTTATTCCTGATGCTACTGTAGAGTTATGGTCCGGCGGCATAAAGCTTACTGAGTTAAGTTTTTCGGATACCACAATCATAGATACAGTCTTTTTCGAGGGATCAAGTTCTAGAGATTTCCGTGAGGAAGAGATACGCGTTAGAGCCTACTTTCCTCCATCCTCCTTTTCCAATTTGACGCCTAACCAGGAATATGAGTTTCGGGCTATTCATCCAACTTATGGGAGTGCTACTGCCAAGGCTACTCTTATGCCCAAGCCTGAAATATTGGATATAAGCATCGTCAAAGATTCTGTGGTCAGGCGCGACCTTGATGATGGGTACCTTAATAAGTGGACGGCCTTTAAAATAAGAGTCCAGGATCCAGCCCCCTTTCTAAACGCGTATGATCTTCAAGCTTTAATTAGGTACACATTTAAGGATAATCCACAAGATACTGGTTATGCCACCACCATTGCATATACCGACTTTACTCAAAGTATAGATGGAATATTTTACGGTGAGCAGGAAATGATCAAAGATGATGACTTCAATGGGAATGTCCACACCCTCATTTTCTATGTAACCTTGCCCTTCTGCTGTGGGTATTCTGAGTTTGGAGATACAGATGACTCCAACATTGAATTTATCCATGCAGACCTAAAACTATTCATGGCAGAATCCAAATTCGCTAATTATTGGAAGAAACAGGTTCTCCAATCAGAGAATAGATCAGACGGCATAGAGGGAATCCTGATTCAGGTAGAATCTGTACAGGTACAAGGAAATGTGGATGGCGGATATGGCTTAGTGTCTTCCTACAACTATGTAAAGACCCAGGTAGACTTTCCCTGATATAAGCGTGTATATCTAAGTGGGTAATCCCCTGTTTATGAGGTCTTGAAAGTATTCAGGACCTTTTGCTTTTCATTCCGGCTAATGGGAAGCTTATGGATATTCTCTACTATGAGCTGATTTCCTTCTATGGCCGTAACATGGGATTTGGCTACTAGAAAAGACTTATGGGTTTGAAGGAATTCATCCTCAGGAAGTAGCTCTCTGAGTTTCTTCAGAGGTTGATGAACCACTAACACTTTCTCACCTACAAAGACCTTCACATAATTTTGCATGGCCTCTAAAAACAGAATATCTGCAAACCGCACTTTCTCTAGCCGCTTATCTACCTTGAGAAAACAGTATTCAGCCTTTTCTGAAGTGGTGGTTTGGAAGTAGTCCTGGGCCTTTTGAGCAGCCTTATAAAATCTATCAAAGGAGATAGGCTTCATCAGATAATCCATCACATCAAGCTCATATCCTTCAAGGGCATAGTCCGCATAAGCGGTGGTAAAAATGATTTTGGGCGCTTCCTTCATGCTCTTCACCCATTCTACACCTGTGAGATATGGCATTTGTATGTCCAGAAATACTAAATCCAGTTGATGATCCTGTAAGTAGTCAGAAAGTTCCAGGGCCGTTCTACAAGTAGTTTCCAGAGAGAGGAAAGAAACCTGCTCTACATATTTCTGCAGTCCCTTTACAGCAAAGGGCTCATCATCCACTATGGCTGTTCTGATCTTCATGAAAGAGGAAGCTTGAGGGTGGCAGTAAACTGACGGCGTTCTTCCTGAATATCTAGCTGGTATTCATCAGGATGTAGTAAGTCCAGTCGCCTTCTGAGGTTCACCAGACCTATGCCGGCTTTTTTAGTGGGGATATGAATATCTCTTCGAGAATTTGTTACCTGAAAATGAAGCTCCTCTCCTACCCTTTTTAATTGTATATGAATGAAGGCCTGATCTCCATCCACATACTTAAATGCATTCTCCACAAAGGGGATGAGCAGTAGAGGATAAATCTTCTCCTCTCCAAACTCATCATAAGTTAACTTCAGGCAGGTTTCCGGTGAGATTCGCTGCTTCTGCAGGCTGATATACTTCTCCAGAAAGGCTATTTCTCTGGAAACCTCGCTCAGGTGCTGCTGGTCTTCATACAACTGATACCTAAGTAGGTCAGACAGCTTCTCCAGGGTCAGCTTAGCATCTATTGTAGATTCATCCATCTGGAAATAGACTGTATTCAAGGCATTAAAGAGAAAATGGGGATGAAACTGCTCCTTGAGAAAATGTAGCTCAGTATTCAGCTTATCATTCTCCAGTTTCTCCACCAGCAGCTGATTTTGCACAAAGGCTTCCAGGTAAGTTCTTCCCCTATCCAGCATGGCTATGAGCAGGTTGTACAGCCCAGGCACAATATTAATGATGGCGAAGTCGTGCAGAGAAAGGCCATCGTGAGAAATGGAAGCCATGAAGGTTATGGTAGAATTTACCGCCAGAATGTTTACCAGCGTAAGTATGCCCAATTCTTTCAGAATATAGAGAGCCGAAACCTTCCTGGGAAGTGGGGTAAAATACCGCTTCACCACCTGTTTGTAGATATAAAAGTATAGGTAGCTTGCACTGAAAGCGCAAAGCATTTCAAAGAAATTTAGCGCCCAGGACCGATTCCAGAATGGATTATTGGTAGCTGTATCAGTGATGACCCTGATAGAGAAATAAATCAACAATCCATACAGTCCTGGGGCCAGATATCTCAGGTATTTCTTCATACCACCTGCAATTGTGCTTTCTCCGCTGGAGCAATCTCCTTATCGGCAGTTGTTTCTTCTTTAGGTAATTTAACAGATTTTACCCCGAATAAGAACCGCATAGTGGCAAAGGGTCTGATCAGATATTCATAGATGGCTACACATAGGAAAAATGTGATGGTGCTAACAAAAAGATATTTAGCCAGAATAGACTCTTCTACCTGAATGACATAGTAACCCAGCATAATAAGAATAGTCTGGTGGAGAATATAGAAAGGATAGATCCCTCGGTTAGCATAGCTGAGAATAGGATGAGGCCTATTCAGATACTTTCTTCCATATCCCAGGGTTGCAAACAGCCATGCCCAACCTAATATAGGATATAAAGCTCTGTACATGAGCGCCCACGGATGTGAGGTCCACTCTTCTCCGTATAGCACCCAAGGTTCCCATCTGTTCCATCTAAAGGTGTTAATCACCACAATCAAAAGTACGGCCCAACCCAGTGAGGTTCTGGCATTTCTAGCAAGGCTTTCCCAGAAGCCTTCCTTTAGCGCCACAAAATAGCCCATCACAAAAAAGCTCATCCAGTAAGGAAACCATCCATAGTCATGTATCAGGTCATTGGTACGGTCAAATCTGATGGTCCAACACATATACACCAGTACTGTGGGTAAGGCTATGAGATAAATCCATGATCCTTTCTCCATAAAGGCGAGTTTGTCTATGAGCTTTTGGCCTTTCTTAGATTTGAGAAATAAAAACAGAGGCGCTGCCAATACAGAATACCAAAAGAGGTAGAGCACAAACCACATGTGGTGCCAGCTAAAGTTCCCCTCTGGATAAGGGACGAACTGAAGGACCTTAGTCAGATAAAATGCACCAAAGCTTCCTGTAAAGTCTCCATCTAGCAGTCGCTCAAAGTATAGCTGGGGAGGCACAATGAAGAACATGGAAAACATAAGCGGAATCAATAATCTACTTGCTCTTTCAGACACAAACTGTTTTCCACTTCTCTTCCTGAGGGCAAAGAAACTCCCGGCTCCTGAGATAAAGAAGAGTAGTGGCATCCTGAACCTGGATAACCAGAAGTTGAACTCTAACCATAGATTACTTGTCTCTGGATTTTTGATGTGAAAATCCCATTCGGCTGTAAAAATCATGGCAACATGAAAATACAGAACCAAGATGATGGCGATCACCCGTAACCAGTCAATGTCGTATCTTCTTTCCATTTTTTCTTTTTCCTCAAGAATGGGAGAATGCCATTTTCATTCAAGAAAGATTGATGAACGGTAGAATAGTGGTGATGAAGGGTAACCTTTCTGAATCGCCATCGTTAAGTAAGTGATCACTCACTATTTTCAACTTAAGAGTTTTATCAAACATTCAACCATGTCAAAAACAGTATTAATCACAGGCGCCAGCAGTGGAATTGGAAAAGCAGCAGCAAGGCTATTTGCTGAGAAGGGCTGGAATGTAGCGGCCACTATGCGGAAACCTCAAAACGTAACTGACCTGCAAGAAACAGAGTCCCTAAAAAAGATAGCCCTGGATGTACAGGATAAGAGCAGCATACATTCAGCCGTTCAAGAAACCCTGACAACTTTCGGAAATATAGATGTAGTCGTAAATAATGCCGGATATGGCCTTTGGGGGCCTATGGAAGAAATAGAAGATGGTAAAATCAGAAGGCAGTTTGATGTAAATGTATTTGGGCTAATAGATGTCATTAAAGAAGTTCTCCCCAGCATGCGTTCCCAAAAATCAGGAGTAATCATCAATATCAGTTCTGTTGGCGGCAAGCTGGGCACCCCATTAGGTTCTATGTATCACGGGACCAAGTTCGCTGTAGAGGGAATCACAGAATCCCTGAATTTTGAGTTAAACCCTGTAGGGATCAAGGCCAGGCTAGTAGAACCAGGAGGGGTAAAAACGGACTTTGCAGGAAGATCTTTAGATGTGGTGGAACATCAGAATCCTGACTATGAGCACATCACCACCAACCTGATGAAAGCATTTGATAACCCAGACCTAATAGGAGGTACTGCTGAAGGCTGTGCCAAAGTCATTTATCAGGCAGCTACGCATACAGGTAAGAAAATGCGCTTTGTATATGGAAATGATGCTAAGGTTATGATTGCAGTGAAAGACTGGTTTGGAACCAATGCTGTTCAGGGATTGATGAAGAGGATGCTGAAACTGTAAGAAAGCGATAGCAAGAAACATCATGAGCCTGCCATTTAAATGGTGGCTCATGGTTTATCATATTTGCTTAGAGTTTAAACCCCAAGCTAGCTTGTATCCAGCAGCATCAAACGATATCTACTACCTTTCCGGTAGCAGCAGCTTCTCTAATGGCATTCACAATACGAATATCCTTCAAGCCTTCTATGCCGGGAACCAATACTTCTGTCTTATTCATAATGGCCAGGGCATCATTATCCATTTGTCTGGATTGCTGATTAGGGATGTACTCCTCCAGCATCTTTCCATCACTGGTTCTTCCTTTTACCCCATGGTAAGACTGCATAGGCGCAATCTCATACCAACCATTCTCACAGGTAACCTTTAGTTGGTTCATGGTTTCTCCTACACTGGTTTTACCATATCCTATTACGCCATTGGCAAATTCTAATTGATACTCCGTAGTCTCATCTACCTCCGTGAAGTACTCCGGTCTTGTGGTACTACTCTTGGCGGAAAGCACTCTTACAGGTTCCATTCCACTTCCATATCTAAGGGCATTGATAGTGTAAACACCCATGTCATATAATGCTCCACCACCTAAGCTCTTTTGGAATCTCCAACCTGTTCCACCACCACCTTTATATCCAGCCATCGCACTGATTTCCTGGATAGCGCCATAAGGTAAATCCTTTGCATAGCCCATGATGGTACGGGTGTTAGGTTCATGCTGCACCCTATATCCTACTGACAAATACACGTCATTTTTCTTGCAGGTATCTATGATGCTCTGACATTCCTCTACGTTCAAGGCCATAGGTTTTTCACACCATACATGCTTGCCTGCATTAGCAGCTATGTTGGCGTACTTAGCGTGTAAGCCGGTAGGCACTACTATGTACACCACATCTATCTCATCATTGTCAGCTATGGTGTGCATATTCTCATAGTTGTAGAC
>JBCDBC010000117.1:0-9222 GCA_039184535.1 Bacteroidota bacterium
ATATTATTTCCGGATTATCCAGGTGATGATGTATATCTTTCAGGACCAGAATGGTATTATCTAATGTTTCTATATCAAAACTGGTCAGAAAGTCTTCTAGGCTGATTTCTTTCTGACCAGTTTTGATATAGAAACATTAGATAATACCATTCTGGTCCTGAAAGATATACATCATCACCTGGATAATCCGGAAATAATATCCAGGCTGAAACGCCTCGCCTTGAAGCACTTCTATGATGATGATTATTACCTTTCCATTTTTATCGTTTCTACCAATCTTCATATACCAGAAGAATTGGAAAAGATGGTAACCGTTTTCAATATTCCTCTTCCTGACACTTCTCAGACCAAGGAGCTTATCATCAAGTTTTCAGAGGACCTGGGATTTGAAATAGAACCTAAACTAGCTGAAAAGCTAGCCTGGTCTTGTAAGGGATTAAGTGAATTTGAAATTATTCAGGTGCTTAACCAGGCTTACCATTATGGTGGGATGTTTCATAGTACGGACCACAAACTCATCATTGAGGAAAAGCACAAGATCATTTCCCGTATGCCTATGCTGGAAATAGTGGAAGGAAATGAGAGTATGAAGGATGTGGGCGGCCAGGAAATTCTCAAAGAATGGATCAGAAAGAAGTCCAATATCTTTAGGAGACTGGATGAAGCTCTGGAATTTGGGCTAGATGCGCCTAAAGGGGTATTCATAGCAGGTATTCCCGGATGTGGGAAGAGCCTGATTACCAAGGCAACAGCAGACCTGTTTAATGTACCTCTTCTGAAGCTGGAAATCAGCCAGCTTTCCGGTAAGTTTTTCTGGGAAAAGGAGATGGAGCTTCAAAAAGCCCTTAGAACTACTGAGGCTATTAGCCCCTGTATCCTTTGGTTGGATGAGATCGACAGATCTTTCTCTGACATCAGCAAGTTTGGAGACAGTAATGACCACCTGAAATTATTCAGAATCATTCTGGAGTGGATGCATGAGAAGAAAAACCAGGTATTTACCATTCTCACCTGTAGTGATATCTCCGTTATCCCGAGTGACTTCTTTAGAAAAGGAAATTTTGATGCACGCTACTTCATAGACTTACCGAATGATTATGAGAGAGCCAAGATTTTTGAAATACATCTGTACAAGCGTAAGCAGTGGCATGAGGATCTTGATCTGATTCCTTTGATAGAGTGTAGTCATGGATTTAGCTGCGCAGATATCGTGGGATCTATCATGGAGGCTATGGAACACGTATTCCTGGATGGCAGAAACTACCTCACTACTGAAGATCTGCTTAAGGTCATGAATAATCACAGGCCTCTTCTAGAAACCATGCCTGAAAAAATTGATACCCAACGTAAGTACAGAAACCTTTGGGGTATCAGGCCAGCCAGTGATGATTCTGAGATTTCAAATGGAAATGATCCTATTCATAAACTGGAAGAAGAAGATACCGATAGTAGTACCATCATAGATGATCAGGAGCTCATTTTTAAAAGTGAAGATGATCCTTTTAAGTATGAAGATCCTAAACCAGAAGTATGGCCAGGAGATGGAGGAGAAGATTCCATCACTGAGAATGAGCAGGAGGAGGCTCCCAAAGAAGAACCTTCCCATGATGAGCCGCTGGTAGATGAGCCCTTAGTGGATGAGAACTATGACAGTGAGCCAGATATAGAAGAACCAATTGCTCAGGAACCTCTTACAGACACACCTGTTATCCCTGAGCCTACCGTTAATGAGTCTGCCATTAGCGAGCCGGAAGTAGCTCAATCAACAGATGTAGCGGAAAATCCTCCGGTACAGGAAACGCCTCCTTCACCGGAAACACCAGAACCTGAAGTCAGCGCTAATGGTCAAAGCCCTGATTTCGAGGATTATCCTCCTATTCTTTCCGAAGAGCCATATAAAGAGATGCCTGTTGTTCCTCAGCCAGAGTCATCACCTACTCCTCCAATGCCTCAGACACCACCTCAAGATACTAAAGAGGAAGAGAGCTTTGATGAGTTTGATGAGTTTGATGACGACTTTATAGATGATGATATGGACTTCGATGATTTCGAAGACGAATTCCAGGAAGATAATCCCTATTCATTGTCTCCTAGCTAAGGATAAATAGCAAATTTTACATACAAGAAGCGTAGGATTTTCACCTTGATGATCCTACGCTTCACCTTTTTCATCTTACACTTCATCATCTTTCCTCAGCATAGGAGTCTACTTTCCTTCAGTTTTACCTTGTCGACTATTACAGCGCTTTCATTAATCCAACCGAAAAACTGAAAGAAATGAAACGGGTTTTAATTCACAACTTATTATTACTGATCATCTGCCTTTTTATGGGTCAGTACGTGTCTGCTCAAGGGACCACACAAACCCTTAGGGGAACTATCATAGATAAACAGTCTGAAACGCCTCTCGTAGGCGCCACTGTCATTGTGGTTAGCCAAAATCCTCCTCTGGGAAGTACTACACAAGCTGACGGGACTTTCGTAATCAGGAATGTTCCCATTGGCAGACAGATTATTCAGGTTAAGTACCTGGGCTATGAGACTGTAACTATACCTAACGTACTGGTAAATGCAGGGAAAGAGGTAATTTTGGATGTAGGGCTGGAAGAAAGCATTATCCAGGCTGAAGAAGTAGTTATTAGTGGGAAAGTAAATAAGGACAGGGCGCAAAATGACCTGGCAACCGTCAGTTCCAGAACATTCAGCCTGGAAGAAGTGAGAAGGTATGCAGGCGGGAGTAATGACGTCGCCAGACTAGCCGGAAATTTCGCCGGAGTAAGTACCGCTAATGATTCCAGAAATGACATCGTGATCCGTGGAAACTCACCTACAGGAGTACTGTGGAGGCTGGAAGGGGTACCTATCCCTAACCCTAATCACTTCTCTACCCTAGGAACTACGGGTGGACCTGTAAGCGGCATCAACCCTAACATTCTCAAGAATTCAGACTTCCTGACTTCTGCCTTTCCTGCAGAATATGGAAATGCTACCGGAGGAGTTTTTGATTTAGGGTTCCGAAACGGAAATAAAGAAACTCATGAGTTTACAGCTCAGTTAAATGCCTTTAGTGGGTTAGAGCTCATGGCTGAAGGGCCTATCAAGAAGGAAAATAAGTCCAACTTTGTCGCAGCTTATAGATACTCCTTTGTAGAAATTGGAGATGCCCTCGGGATTCCGATAGGTACCAACGCTGTTCCTAACTACCAGGACTTATCCTTCAATGTGGACTTAGGAAACTCTAAAGCAGGTAGATTCTCCATATTTGGGATAGGTGGACTAAGTGATATTGCCTTCCTGGCTGATGAGATAGATGAGGATGACCTCTTTGCTAACCCAAATGAAGACGCCTTCGCAGAATCCAGATTTGGGGTCATAGGAGTAAGGCATAACATTCTCCTGAATCAAAATGCGTACCTGAGAACGGTAGTGTCTGCCTCTACGTCCCAAAACGACTTCAACCAGGATAACTTCCTGGATACAGGAGAAAAATTCAGAGCGACAGAATCGAGTGATGTAGTGAATACGCTTACTCTCTCTTCCTACATCAATCAGAAGTTCAATGCCAGGACTACCTTAAGAGCAGGGATTCTCATAGAGAGTAATGCAGTGGATACGGACGTAAGGGACAGGGACAATAGACCTGACCTGAATGGTGATGGAATACCTGACTGGGTACAAGTAAGAGACCTAGAAGAAACTCTAACCCTTTATCAGGCATATGCCCAAATTAAGCATAAGTTGAGTGAGAAATTTACCCTCAATCTAGGCGTACATAGCCAGTACCTGGACTTCAATGAGTCATTTGCCCTGGAACCTAGAGTAGCAGTGAACTGGGACTTCCTTCCTCAGCATAGACTCAGCCTGGCCTACGGTATACATAATCAAGCGCAGCCATACCCAGTACTTCTTTTCAGAGAGGAAGTAGAACCTGGCCTGTTCAGAAATACCAATGAGGATTTAGATTTCACGCGTGCTAGCCACTTCGTGCTAGGCTATGATTATCGCCCGGGAGGAGAGTGGAGAGTAAAGGCTGAAGCCTACTATCAAATGCTAGATCAGGTGCCTATTGAAGCCATCCCAAGTAGTTTCTCTGTACTTAACTCAGGCTCGGACTTTGTATTCCCGGACAGAGGCTCCCTTGTAAATGAAGGTACAGGAAGAAACTACGGCCTAGAGCTTACAGTCGAAAAATTCTTTAGTAGAGGATATTATGGTTTGCTTACGGCCTCAGTATATGATTCTGAGTATGAAGGTAGCGATGAGATCTCCAGAAATACCGCCTTCAATAATCAGTATGTACTGAATGTACTTGGCGGTAAGGAATGGAAAGTAGGCAAGGCTCAGCGTAACGCCTTTACGCTGGACTTTAAAGTAACTAATGCAGGAGGAAGGTACTACACACCTGTAGATCTTGCGGCTACCAGAGCTAACTTTGGGAGAGAAGTATTGGATGAAGAGAATGCCTTTTCTGAGCGTTTTGACCCTTATTTCAGAATGGATGTGAAGTTTGGATTTAGAGTTAACTCCAAAAAGAAGAAACTGTCTCAGCAATTCTATATAGACCTACAGAACGTAACTAATCAGGAAAACATCTTCGTGAGGAGATACAATGAGGTAACCGACGAAATCAATGAAGTCAACCAAAGAGGATTTTTCCCGGATCTACTGTACAGAATTCAGTTTTAAGTGTTACAAGTAGTTTCACTTAACTTAGTCTGCCGGGAGCTAGTCTCCCGGTTTTTTCATTTGCTGGCTAAACCTTGATGATTTCTACGCATTATGGGAGTAAATCTACTTACACCATGATTCAAACTCTTCCCCTCTTCCTGGAACTTGACCAGCACCTAATAGCCCTATTAGGGTCTCTTTCTCCTGAAGAATGGGAGAAACCTACTCTGGCAGGTCATTGGAAAGTAAAGGACGTAGCCTATCACCTACTGGATGGGAATATCAGAGGGATTTCTCAATCCAGGGACAAGCACTTCCCTACCATACCTGATGGTACCTATAAAAGCATTACCCACTTTATCAATGACCAAAACCAACTATGGGTGTCTGTAGCACAGAGAATAAGCTTCCCTTTACTCATCCAACTCATGAAAACCAGTTCCCATACCTATTATGAGCACTTGAGTAAGCTGGACTTGATGGCTAAAGCCCTCTTTCCAGTTAGCTGGGCAGGGGAAAAAGAATCTCTCAACTGGTTTCACATTGCCAGAGAATACACTGAAAAATGGCACCACCAACAGCAAATCTTGCAAGCAGTAGGTAGACCTTCTCCCATCATGGAAGAAAGATTCTACTTACCCTTTCTGGATACCTGTATGTATGCCCTACCCCACCACTACCAGTCTGTAGAGGCGGAGGAGGGGACTAGCATCCAGTTTAGCATTTCTCCACTAACAGCCGCATGGACCTTAATCAGAGAAGCTAATAAGTGGGTTCTTAGCAAGGAAGAAAAGAGGGTTAACACTAGTGTAAACATTCCTGATGACATAGCCTGGAGAATATTTACCCGAGGAATTTCTCAGGAAGAAGCTGAGCAAGATGTAGCTATTCTTGGGGATCAGAAGTTGGGAAGGCACATCCTCAGCATGCTGACCTTTATGATTTAATACCATATAAGTATGGAAATGCTTATTTTTATGAAAAGAACAATGCTATGGGACTCCCAATCTCAACATACAAGCGATATACCGTAGAAGAGTACCTTGAACTCTCTCTAAATAGTACAAATCGTTTGGAATTCGAATCCGGACTGATAGTGGACATGGGAAGAACTACCTTAATCCATAGTGAAATCGTAGTCAATACATCTACCATTTTTAGACAACAAGTAGCTGATAAGAAGTGCAGAGTCTTCGTAGAAACTGTTGGACTTGAAGTGCAAGAAAAAGACACCTATTTCCTTCCTGATATTTTAATAACCTGTCATGAAGAGGATTTGGTTGCGAATGATATGGTTAGACATCCTTCCTTGATTGTAGAGGTTACTTCCCCCGAATCAGTAAGCAGAGATCGTAATTTAAAGTTCCAGTCTTATTTAAAGATTCCTTCTCTGTTGTATTATATCATCATTCCTCAAGATCAAGTTAGAGTAGAGATTTTTGGCAAAATGGAATCTGGAAGAGGTTGGAGTTTCACTTTTTTTGAATCTCTCGATGATACAATTCTCTTGGAAAAATTAGCATTATCATTTAAGGTTTCTGACGCATATGAAAATATAAGACTAAACCAATACAAATAAGCAAAATATGGGGCTCCCAATCTCCACAGAAAAGCGATACACCCTAGAAGAATACCTTGACTTAGCAGATAGGAGTGAAACAAGGCTGGAGTTTGAGAATGGGAAGATAGTAGATATGGGTAAAACCACTGATACCCATGCAGAATTAGCATTCAATACGGCCTCAGATCTAAAGCCCCAAGCTAGCAAGTCAGGCTGTAAAGTATATATAAGAATCTGTTGCACTGGAAGCTGAAGAAGATAACAGATATTTTCTACCAGATGTCATGCTTACATGTGATGAGCGAGACCACGCTGACAGAGACATGAAACGCTATCCGAGCTTAGTAGTGGAGATTGTCTCCCCTACTTCTTCACAAAGAGATAGAGATGTAAAGTTTAGGGCTTACCTGCGCATTCCTTCTATAAAATATTGTGTGCTTATTGCCCAAGACCAGACGAGAGTAGAAGTATTTGCTCGAATGGATTCTAGTAAAGGCTGGTCATTTAACTACTATGAATCTCTGGAAGACACTATTGAATTTCAGGAATTAGGATTCAGGCTTTCTCTCAACAATATTTACGAAGGGGTAAGTTTAATTCCTGATAGATTGAACTAAACACTTCTCTTTG
The DNA here is from genome assembly GCA_039184535.1 of Bacteroidota bacterium. Lineage (GTDB taxonomy): Bacteria > Bacteroidota > Bacteroidia > J057 > J057 > JBCBKZ01. The sequence goes on from JBCDBC010000117.1 coordinate 6,860, forward strand.
AACTCCAGCTCTCCAACCCTTGCCTTTTTTCCATTGAATCGAATAAATCTACCCCCTTAACTTGAAGTCTGTAATATGCAGGCAGTAAATGATTAGCAATCACCTACAAAAAATCAGAGTTTATTAAGTATGAAAACCATAGCAGCCACTATTGTTTTCCTAAGCTTCTGCCTATCTATCCACGCCCAGTCTGACGAGATCAATATCTCTGCCTCATTTGCCCAAAGCATTGAGTTAAAAATCATAGGTGGAGCCAGTGCCTCTTTTACCTTTGCCACTATAAGTCAATACCAAAATGGTTATAATTCTGGCACCGCTCCAGGATCAAAAATACGTTTCCAGGTAGCTTCCAGCACTAATTTCCAACTCGATGTAGCACATACTCCCTTTACCAGTGAGAAGGGAGATATACTGGAGTCAAGGTATTTTTTCTATCGATTTCAAAATAGAAATGGGAACGAGGAATATGGGACTCGATTTGTTTGGGGAGAATATGATTTGCACTCGGGAGAAAACTCTGCCACCTCTGGTTCCTATGTCATGGACGGATCTACCAAAACCGTCATAGAACCAGGACCAACAGGAAACGCAGGAAATTTTGAAGATAATGACTATAACATTGTAATAGGTTGTGGTAATGTATACATCAGAGCAGTCCATAATCTCCCCACCCTACTAGATGCTAACATTACCCCTGGTAACTATACGGCTACAATGACTTTAACAGCAGTTCCGGTCACCCTTTAAAAACCAGTTAGAGGTAAAAGATTTTTTGCCCCTACATTCTACATTATAGGTAGTTAGGCGGACTTACTGTATGAATAAAGAAGATCCCATCATAATTATCATGTAGGATCATTTTCAACCTATTTTTCCCCCAGGACTTGGCCTCAGTAAGGCGAAAAATCCATCCATTCCCCTTTTCTGGGCTTTGATTTTCTAAGTCTAGAAAGGCATACTTCCTTCTAGTTCTGTACATGATGGATTCCAAACTACCCAGACCAGGCTCATTGAGACTATAGATCTCTCTGTTATTGTGAGCCATTCTTCCTGTATATGCATAAAAACCTATGGTATACAGTTCATCTGAGAATTCTTCATGCACCCATTCTCCCATGACAATGTGATTGGAGGCGTTTTGCGATGGTATTTGAGAGTTAGCATGTCTAATATGAAAATTATGTGCCCAGATTATCATTTTCTCCTCAGGATAAAAAGTATTCACCAGGAAGGAAACGTTTCTTGCCATTCCCTCATCTCTCGCGTTTATAGGTTTGATATTATCCCCTTCTGAGGCCCAGTAATGCCGATTTATATGGTAGATAATACTGTTAGCTAGTTGAATTCCAAGAGATACTTCTATCGGGTCTCCTGAGTATTTTTGTATGATTTCTGCTTGATTGACAGTGAGATACTCAGCTAGTTTTGTATACCGAGTTATAAGCCTTTCCCTATTTACATTTATATCTTTCAAAAGAGCATCATAGTTCCCAAAGTTCTTCTGCCTGTAGTTATTATCTAACAGCTGAATACTCTTTGCATAAGCAGAGTCTATTCCTACTATCAAATCATAGAAGAATGTTCCTCTTTCCTCTGAACCTGAAACTGAGCTGAATTGCACGTCAAATCCTGCTAAAATGATGGGCCTATCGGTAGTTTGTGTTTCTGCTATATACGTAAACAACTCTTCCACCTCATCAGTACTCCAAACAGCAAAAATGGAATTACGCATCAGCTCCCTACTACTGCTATTTTTTACGAGGTTTTTCTGAGTGAAGAAACATTCATACATCCCACTTTCAAAGGCTAGCACGTTATAGCCCATCTCTTCGTGCAAAAATTTGATTAAGCGGGTTTTAGCCTGATTATACTGCCTAACTCCGTGGCCACTCTCCCCTAATTGGACGATTCTCTTGTTCTCCAGTAAAGGCTTCAAAAACTGCAAATCCGAGTATTCATCAGCACTTAAAGAGGAGACCGGTTCATGATGCTCTTGAATCCAGGATATCTCTTCTTCACTTACAAATGGTGCCAAGGGGTCTTCTGGCGTCTCTAACCCAGGATCTACGGTAGGGGGAGTAATATCAATTGGCGTAGGAGCCACATTTTCCTTACAGCTAGTCATTAGTAGGACTAGACAAAAGAAAGCCAGCATAGTATAGCAGGAAACTCGCATGTAGGTATGTATATAGGGCTTAGATACGATTATATATGAAACAACCAATACACTTAATGAAAGGGTTGAGATCTATTTTCAAAAACTAAAAGGGTGGACCCAAGCAGGCCACCCAGTATCAAGGAACAATATGAATGGTATTTGAACTAACTAGACTTTTCTAATGCTACCGGAGCCACTGGTGCGC
>JBCDBC010000118.1:0-9216 GCA_039184535.1 Bacteroidota bacterium
CAACATTATTCCAAGGAAGAAATCTTTGAAATTACTGTCAAAAACTTATCTGAAGAGTTAGATCTGATTCTGTCTGCCAATTAAGACCTCACCATCTTAAACATAAAGGTAGAATCAACCAAAAAGACCTGTTCGCAAAGGCAAACAGGTCTTTTTTTGTAGGTAAGTTATGTCTATAAATTTCCCTTCTTCATCTCACTCACTGCGTGTTTAGCTGCCCTGGCAGTGAAGGCCATATACGTAAGAGAGGGATTCTGACAAGCAGCAGAGTTCATGAAGGCACCGTCAGTTACAAATACATTAGGTACCTCATGGATCTGGTTGAACTTATTCAGCATGGAGGTTTTAGGATCATTGCCCATGGGAGCCCCTCCCATTTCGTGAATCCCCATACCGGGTAAAGGCTTTCTCTCATACATATGTACGTCCCTGGCACCTGCGGCTTCCAGCATTTCAGCGGCACTCACTTTCATGTCTTTCCGCATATTCATTTCATTCTCTTTGAACTCCACATCCACATCAAGGGTAGGAAGTCCCCACTTATCTGTCTTCTCTGTATTCAGGCTGATCTTATTCTCATAATATGGCAGACACTCTCCAAAAGCGGTCATGCTCATACTCCATGGTCCTGGCATACTCAGGCTGTCCTTGAAGCCAGCCCCAAAGCCTTTTTCTCCAACCCCACGGTTCCAGCCAGCTCTTCTGGCCCCGCCCTGATACCCGTATCCCCGGATAAAGTCGGGATGTTTATCAGTAATATTTCTAAACCTAGGGATGTAGATTCCGTTAGGTCTACGTCCGTAATAGTATTCGTCAGCAAAATCATCAAACTTTCCTGTGGCTCCTAGCTGAAAGTGATGGTCCATGATATAATGTCCAAGGGCACCACTTGCATTTCCTAGTCCTTCAGAATACCTGCCAGTAGTAGAATTTAGGAGAATTGACACAGAGCCAAATGCAGAAGCGTTCAGGAAGATGATTCTTGCGAAAAACTCCATGGCCTCATTAGTTTCTCTGTCTATGACCCTTACCCCAACAGCTTTATCCTTATTTTCATCATAAATGATAGAGTGTACGATGGAATTAGGTCTGAGCGTCATATTTCCGGTAGCTGCGGCGGCGGGTAGTGTGGATGCATTACTGCTGAAATATCCTCCATAGGGACATCCTCTCCTACATCTATTTCTGTACTGACAGTTTCCTCTACCATTATGAGGGACAGTAAGGTTTGCCACACGACCGATGGTCATGACCCTACCTCCGAAGTTTTCTGCTATTTTTTCTTTGACATGATTCTCCACACAGGTCATTTCCATGGGAGGAAGAAACTGGCCGTCAGGTAGCTGGGCAAGACCCTCTGTCTGCCCACTAATACCTACAAACCGCTCCACATAATCATACCAGGGAGCTATCTCATCATAGGTGACTGGCCATGGAACCCCTATTCCATCCTTGGCGTTAGCATTAAAATCCATTTCACTCCAGCGGTAAGACTGACGTCCCCACATGATAGACCTCCCCCCTACATGATATCCTCTGATCCATGTAAAGGGCTTGTCTTCAGGTGTCTGATAAGGACTGTCTACATCTCTCACCCACCAATGCTTAGAAGCTTCATTGAATTGCCCTGTCTGGCTCTGTATGTAATAGATTTTTTTATCTTCTTTGGTAGGTCTATACCTGTGCTTGAAATCCCAGCTTTCGCTCATGGCCGTGGGATAGTCTTTTACATGCTCTATGTTACGACCTCTTTCCAGCACTATGGTCTTCAACCCTTTCTCAGAAAGTTCCTTGGCCGCCCAGCCTCCTGAAATTCCGGATCCTACTACAATGGCATCATATGTATTCGTATCGCTCATGATAGTTATTCTTGATAGTTAGGTGGGAATTAGATATAGGCCGTTTTAGATTCCAGGGGAATACAGGCTTCAAATTTGCCTGGGATGGGCACTACATCCAGGGTAGCCTTGGCACCTTGTTCAGAGGTGAAAAAGCCCCCGATGGTGAGCTCTTTGATGATGCTAAAAAAGGGCTTTTCCCCAGGAGCTGACTCAGCCACCAAGGCTTTTTCCTCCATGGTGGTCAACATTCCATCTTGCTCTTCAGCACTCAATGCACTGAAGTCTTTAGCATGCTGCTCCTGAGACTGCCTTTCAAGCTCTACTAATCCCTCCTTTACGATAGCTTGCAATTTCTCTGTATATACATCCTGTAGCATCAGGTCTATGAAACCAGGTACCCCTACATCCAGGGCACCGGGAGTTGCCGTAGCTGGCAGTATTCTATCAGCCATGGCAGAGATAGAAGCAAATTCCTGTTCATTGAAGAAAACTAGTTTTCCTGCTACAGCGGAGGATGGGGTACAACCTGAAAGAATTCCATTGACTATGGGAACAGACAAAGCTCCTCCCATAATGTATGCCACTTGTTTAAGTGCTTTTCTTCTGTCCACGTGTGAAGTATTTGTAGTAAAACGAAAAAATAATTTAAGGCTAATTCCAAAGGAAATTAAGTTTCTTAGCTGATTTAGAATCGTTCTAGAAAGGGGCAGAATTTGTGTGAGACATGAAGAAAAAGCTATACTTGAGTGATCCTAATTAATCCCATAAGTATAATCATAGGAAGAAGAGGAATTGAAGTGAAGAATAATTGTGTATTTTGCTGACCTGTTAAAATGATACTATTAGCAGACAAACAGGGAAAAAAAATCAATGGCAAAGAACTCGCGTGTACCAGTTATTTCCTATGCTGACCCAAGAGATCCATGGATTAAAAGGCAACTGATTTTTTCCGTTGAGTGGCTTTCAGGAAAACACAAATTATTAAGAATGTATGCTGAGGTCCTGGACGAGATGGATGAAACTGGAGAATCATTCTGGGTGTTAGCCGTCAAAAAACTGAGGGTGAAACTTTCTTATGATGAAGCCAAACTAACTTCCATTCCCTCTAATGGTCCAGTCTTATTCATTGCGAATCATCCATTCGGAGTGTTAGATGGATTGATCATTTGCTACCTCGCTCAAAAATGTAGAGGTCCCTTCAAGATTATGATCAACAGTGTCCTTTGCACGGAGGAACATTTACGCCCATATCTGTTACCTATAGATTTTAATGAAACCAAAGAGGCCATCAGGACGAACATTAACTCTAAGAATGAGGCAGAAAAAATATTGAAAGAAGGTGGGACAGTAGTTATTTTCCCAGCAGGGGGCGTTTCAACAGCAAAAGGTTTATTAGGGAAGGTTACAGATCTGGATTGGAAACTATTTACTGCCAAGCTGATTAGAAAAACAGGTGCATCAGTCATTCCTATTTATTTTGAAGGCAAAAACAGTATTCTGTTTCAACTGGTGAGTCAGTTCAGTTTAACGTTAAGACTGGGACTTTTCATCTTTGAGGTAAATAATAAAATAGGGAAAACCATCAAGTTTAGCATAGGTAATCCCATTCCTACTCAGGAGTTAGAACCTTATGGGTCAAGACAGGAATTAATTTCTTATCTTAGGGATCATACATACGCACTCGCGCACAATATTCAATAAATCGCTTCAGCTACTCTTCGACAGGTAACATCCTGCCATTTCTATCATTTTTAGTTTTTGCTAAAATTATTTGCAATTATTTTTTGCATTATACTAAAAAAGGTAGCATATTTACTTTGAAAGTAAAACCTAACGCTATGTTTTTTAGCTAGCGTACACAACTATCGGACAGAAATGATGCGTTTTAATGTGAATGCTGGTGGGCGTAGATCCCATACAGGTCGCTTTCATGCAAAGCCGACTTTCCAGCGAGGGCCGAAGCAGAATCCAGGATTGGTTCATTACCAGGCCGGATCCTTTAACTTGCGAAAGAATCACTTGATACTGGGAATAGCTGCTATTGTAGTAGTTTTCCTAAGATTTGCACCTGACTATGATAAATATGTAAGCATCTACCATCAAGCCTCGGCTTTATTGCCTATTAGCCAAGAGGTAATGGAGGTAGATCCAAACATAAAGGTGCAACCCATAGGAGAAGCCCAGGAATCCCTTCCCATTAAAGAGAAAGAAACTCCAGCTTCCTATTCAAAGGAAGAATTTCTGGATGAATATGTCTCGCAGAAAAAGAAGCTCTCTCAGGCTGAGCGTGATGCCATGGCTACCAACATGGAACCAGATAAACCAGAAACTCCTGGAGGAGATGTAGAGGTGATGGATATCCCAAAACTAAATAAGGAAATCAAGCAAATCCCTGCTAAGCCCAAAGAGTTCCCCGGCAAGGTCAGGAGACAAGAAACTCAGAAGGAAAATCTGTATGCTTATAAAGAGCCTAGGTTGTATCTCATGGACAAGGCGGGTAAGTATGTGTTTGAAGAGAAAGAGTTTGAAGAAAAAGTAAGAAAAATAGCTGGTAAGCTGGATGTGGAAGCTTCATGGTTAATGGCTGTTATGTATTCTGAGTCTCAGTTTAATTCTTCCGTCAAAAACTATAAAGGAAGTGGGGCTACGGGACTCATACAGTTCATGCCCTTTACCGCCAGAGAATTAAAAGTGTCTATCAAAGACCTGAAAAAAATGACCCCTGTAAAGCAGTTGGACTATGTCTACAAATATCTGGACCGTGTAAAGGCCAGACATGGCTACTACCAAAGCCTGACAGACCTATACCTGGCCATTCTATATCCACGAGCCATCAATAAGTCCATGAACTATGTGATGTACTCCAAGCCTAGCATCACTTATAAGCAGAACGCTGGACTGGATGTGAATAAGGATGGAAAGGTTACGGTGAAAGACATTGACTTGAGAATGAGGAAGAAGTTCAAGACAGCTTATTTCTCAGGACGCACCAGATAAACAATCATCAATTTTTTCCTGACACTAACTGTACCCCTGGCGATTAGGCAATGCGGAGGAAACTCACTTTGACTAGCATTCGCAGTTGACTCCTGACTATCGCCACGGGTATTTGAGTTATTTGTAAGGGTTATACAAGAGCCGGAAGGGATCATTCTCTTCCGGCTTTTTTGTCTCCTCCCCTATTCATTTCATCGAGATCTCCCCTATTTCTGTCGATAATGTCTTCAAGTACGAATTTAATCATTACCTTTATATTGTAGTCAAAGTAAAACATTATATGCAAAGAGGATATTTTGGAGAATTCCAGGAGTTGGTATTACTCACCATCCTGGTTTTGAATAACAATGCTTACGGAGTCAGTATTCAGAAAGAAATGGCTGAGAGACTTAACAAGAATGTGAGTAGAGGTTCTCTACACACTGCTTTAAGCAGACTGGAAAAGAAGGGGTTTATCAGTTCCAAGCTGGGAGAAGCCACGCCAGAAAGAGGGGGTAAAAGAAAGAAGTTCTATTACCTCACCCAGGAAGGAAAAGCGGCTTTGGCAGAAGCCAGGTCCTTAAGGGAATCTCTCTGGAAAGCCATTCCGTCTATCTCCTAAGATTACCAACATGAGTCAACGTCAAAACATACCAGCATTTTTCCATAAATGCTTCAAGTGGTTCTGTAATCCAGATTTGTATGAAGAACTACATGGAGACTTGGAAGAATCCTTTTTGCAAAACCAACAAGCGTTTGGGGATGGCTACGCTAGGAAGCAATACAAGAGAGAGGTACTACATCTGTTCAGACCTTCTGTCATCAAGCGTTTTCCCCAAATCATACCCTATCAACAAACCGCCATGTATCAGAATTTTATCAAAGTAGCTTTTCGGCATTTGGCCAGACAGAAGTTTTATTCTTCCATCAATATTCTTGGCTTTGCCATAGGCGTTGCCTGCTGTTTACTCATCAGTTTGTTCATTAAGGATGAACTGGGCTATGACACTCACTTGGCTGATGGGGACCGCTTGTTCAGGGTAGCTACCAAGTTTAAAACACCAGAAAGAGAAGGCAGGACATATTTTGTTACGACTCCTTTTGCAGAGGCCATAGAGACAGATTACCCAGAAGTGGAAGATGCTATACGTATAGCTCCTTTTATGTATGACGCAGGGAATGGATTGCTTAAGGTGAATGCAGAAGATGAAAACATCCTGGAAGAGGGCTTTGTCTTTGTGGATTCCTCCTTTCTGGAAATGTTTGGCCTCCCCATGCTCGAAGGAAACATTTCTACAGCCTTAACTACTCCCAGGTCTATCGTGATCTCGGAAGCAAAAGCAAAGCAACACTTCCCAAATGGCGAGGCTATGGGCAAAACCCTTATCCTGAATAATAACTCACAAAGTCCATATCAGATCACTGGCATCATGAAGGATCATCCTTCCAACTCTCACTTCCAGTTTCCTTACCTCCTATCCATGGAGACGCTTGAAGTGAGCAGAATTCCTAACTGGGGCTTCAGCAACTATGCTTCTTACATAAAACTCAAAGCTGGCGTAGATCCACTTGTATTTGAAGAAAAAATGCAAGGAATGATCCCTAAATATATAGTGGAAGATATGGATGCTTTTAAAGCAACAGGCAGAAGCATGCGTTTTGAGTTACAGCCTGTAAAAGACATCCATCTGTATTCAGCCGACATTCTCATGCCTTATGCAAAGCGGGGCAACATTCAGTATGTTTGGCTGTTTGGAGCCATTGCAGTCTTCATTCTCATCATTGCCAGCATCAATTTCATGAATATGGCGACTGCCCGCTCAGCTAATAGAGCCAGGGAGGTGGGTATCAGAAAAGTACTGGGTTCAGTAAAAGGGCAGCTGGTTTCACAGTTCCTGGTAGAATCCATTCTGGTAAGTCTGATCGCATTTGGGGTAAGTTTGATTTTTGCACGACTTGCTCTCCCCTACTTTAATGAGATTGCTCAAAAAGACTTGAGTGTCCCCTATGGCAGTTGGTGGTTTCTCCCACTTATTCTCCTCTCCTCCATTCTCATAGGAATTCTCTCGGGTATTTACCCCTCTCTTTTTCTTTCCTCCTTTAGGCCCATTCAAGTGCTAAAAGGCAAGCTTAGCCATGGCAGCAGTAATGCCAAACTCAGATCCGCTTTGGTAGTTCTCCAGTTTACTATCTCCATCACATTGATTGTAGGGACCTTTATCGTCAGAAATCAACTTAACTATATCCAGAATAAGCAGATCGGTTTTAATAAAGAGCAGGTACTGATATTGGATCGTGCGCAGGACAAGACCGCTTTGCTGAAAGAAAAAGTTCTCGACTTACCTATGGTAAATACAGCTACCCTTAGTAGCTATCTACCTGTAGATGGGTACTCAACCAACTATACAGGTGCATGGCTCAAGGGCCAAAAAACGGAGGATAGTCAAGTGAATATGGCCAAATGGTATGTAGATCATGATTATGTCAATACCATGGGCATGGAAATCATAGAAGGAAGGGATTTTGACATTAATCTTCCAACAGATGCTCAAGGGATCATTTTAAATGAGAAGGGGGTGGAAGCTTTAGGCTTGGAAGATCCTATTGGCAAAGAAATGAGTTCTTATTCATACCTGGACGAAGAGACAGGAGAGTTGTTATACTTCAGTTACACCATCCTCGGGGTAGTCAAAGACTTCCACTTCAAAGGGATGAAAGAGGTCATAGATCCTTTAAGTCTGGTCATCGGAGGAGGCGGAGCCCTCTCCATCAGATTTTCTACAAATGATGTATCTACGCTTCTTACAGATGTAGAAGGTATATGGAGAGAGCTATATCCAGATCAGCCTTTCCAGTACCACTTTATGGATGAACAGTTTGGTGCTATGTATGCGGAAGAGGAAAGGGTGAGCAAAGTTTTCAGCATCTTTTCTGCACTAGCCATCATCGTAGCTTGCTTGGGCTTATTTACCCTTGCTACATTTATGTCAGAACAAAGAAGTAAGGAAATCAGCATCCGTAAAGTTCTTGGGGCAACAGTACAAAACATCTTCCTTCTGCTTACCAGAAACTTCGTCCAACTTATCCTCATTTCTCTGGTCATCGCTACACCTATCGCCTGGTACGGGATGAATGCATGGTTACAGGACTATGTATACAGAATCTCCATTGGTTGGGAGACCTTCTTGCTGGCGGGCTTACTTACCTTGCTCATAGCTGTGATTACCATCAGCTACCAGTCTATCAAAGCTGCTATCGTCAATCCAGTGAGTATGCTGAGAAATGAGTAATGCTTAAGCAGAAATAGCCTAAAATCAAGTAGCCCTTTCGCAGACTTATAGGTATGTAATGCGAAAGGGCTATCTCTGTTTAGTTCTACTTACTGCCTACACCTTGGATACTCCATAGATGGTTACTGGTCTTTCTTTACCTTTCAGGAGCTCTTCTCCCAAGCGCTGACTTTGGATATTTTCATCTGTTTGAAGATAACTTAGTAACTGATCTGAGATTAACAGAGGTTGTTGTAATCTGTTGCATTGACTTTGGATGCGGGCAGTGGTATTGAGGACATCTCCATGATAGGCTATTTCTCTTTTGACCTGACCTACCTCCGCTACAATTACTTCACCCAAATGAACCCCTGCTTTAAAGAAAGGCTGTAAGCCATAGGTTTCTTCATAGTACTCAGACTTAGACTTCAATACCTCCATATAGTCAAAGTAGCAGTGGATACAATGATTCTTTTCAAACCCTTTTTCAACTGGCCAACTTAGTACTGCCTCATCTCCCACATACTGATAAATTTCTACCTTATGCTTGGTAATCACTGGGGTCAAATCAGCAAAACAGTTTTGGATCAGCCGACTAAATTTGATATGGCCGAGCTTTTCTGCGATGGTGGTGGATGATTGGAGGTCCAGAAACATGAATACTCGCTTTTCCTCTCGGGGATTCCGGTATCTTCCGATAAACATATTCCAGAGGATACCCGGCCCAAACTTCTGATCTACCATTCTGACAAAGCTGACAAGGGCTGCCACTAATAAAAAATAGACAAATAACACCCAGTACATTTTACTCCTGAGAATTTGAACTACCTCTTCAGGCTCCATGAATACATTCTTCATAGTATTGGTTGCCAGAAGTGTAAGGGCCATGATGATCTTTACTGCGAAGAAGGTAACAACCAATTTCCCTAGGATAATTCGGCCATAAGAGTGTCTCTGGAAATAAGAACGATCAAACAGTAATTCAATACTGCCATATACAACTCCAGCTAAGGCTCCCACCAGAAGGAGTATTAACAGCATCTGCCCTTTTTGAAGCCCTTTCATGGGACTATCACTGGCATCTGGAACCGTTCCAAAGTTTCTGAGGAAATTGAATAATAAGATGGCTC
>JBCDBC010000119.1:0-9196 GCA_039184535.1 Bacteroidota bacterium
ATTTCAATGAACTGCGTAAATATACGATACGATTGCTTGCCAGGAAAGGTTGTTTCCCTTTATAGATTACGTTAGGCCAGTAGAGACACAAAATTTTATAGAGACACAAGATCTTGTGTCTCTACCCCTAAAATAATTGAGGCGCGATAAGTCGCGCCTCAACGAATATTTTTACATATAGGAGACAGATACAATCTGTCTCTACATGATTTCTTCCTAGTTATTAAAGGGTCCTCTGGAAGGAGTAGCCGTAGGTCCGTCTGTGCTGATGTGGAAAGGATCCTTATCCACTTCCGCTTTGAGGCGCAGAATCACCGTAGCCTGATTAGGATCATTGGTTTTTACCGTGATAGACTTCTGCTGGACACCTGTACGACCCTTGCTGTCGAAAGTAGCCAGTATCTCAGAACTCTGTCCAGGCTTAATCACCTTATCCTTAGGGGCCGTAGCAGTACATCCACAGGAAGCTTTTACAGACTCTATGATCAGGTCCCCTTTTCCTTCATTGGTGAATACGTAACCATGCGTTACCTTTTCTCCGGAAAGGATCTTCCCGGCATTATAAGATACTTCTGAGAACTTGATGCTTGGCATTAGGGCCAGCTCCTCAGCAGAATATACCTTATTCAGGTTACCATTAATGGTAAATGTCTTTTTATGGGACTCATCTTCCGTAGTAGAAAGGATTACCTGCTTTCTGAAAGCTCCTTTGAAGTCCATGTCATCTCCTACCAATTTTACGGTAATGGCACCTGTCTCTCCGGGCTGGAAATCCGTTTTTCCCATGCTTACCAGGAAGCCTGGCTCAGCTACTGTTTCTTCAGGCTTAAACTGAATACGAGTAGGACTGATGTTACGGATGTTGAAGGTCAATACCTTCTCCTTGTCAGAATCCAGTGTCCCTATGTTAGGATTGATCTGATCAAAGGCGATGCCTCCTACTACATGGTTATAGTTAATCACTGCCTCCTGAGGGGTGCCAGCTTCCACTTTTCCTTTTATGTACAGCACGATAGGGCGAGCTGTCTGTCCGGTATCATAACGTACCGTAACCGACTTAGTGAAGGGGCCCATTCTGGCGGTATTATACTTTACCTTGATTTCACCTGTCTTCCCAGGCTCTATACTTTCCTTGGTGTAGAAGGGGGTGGTACATCCACAGGAAGCCTTTACATTACTAAGCTTGACCGGGCTGTCAGAAGTATTGGTGAATGTGAACACCGTCTCAGCCAGATCATTCTTCTCCATGGTCCCAAAATCATGGGTAGTCTTATCAAACGAGATCTTGTGATCATTCTGGGCAAACGCTACAGCGAATGTGCAGAACATTAGCAAGCTAAAGATGAATCCGAGTTTCTTCATACTATTCTCTTATACTATACCACAAAGGTACGGATTAATTACTATTTCATAACGCCAGACCCGAAACAACTATTACCATTAATCCAACATCTTAAGGTGTTAAGGGATATATGCCTATCATACCGTGTTTCAACTGGATTTGTTTGCCATCAGAATAAAAGTCTGGAATCCAATCCTGATCGCTATCATTATGGGCCAAATACCAGATCATGATACCCTCACAGTAACGCAATTTCTGGGCTGAATCTCTTGGGACTACTATCCCTCCTGCTATGGCTGGGAAAAATTCTCCTTCCTTAGTAAGTACATATACCTTGGCATTCTCCTGTTTAGCTTCTTTTACTTTCCTGAGAATATTCTCCTTATCCTGCTGGAGGAAACTGAGGCCAGAAGCATCTTTTCGATAAATCTGGTGATGCTGATAAACAAAAATCACTATATAAGCAGCCAATAATAGGCCTAATCCTCCCTTGAGAATATTCTGTTGGAGCGGATTTCCATTCTTAAGCATGACTCCCACGCCTACTAGAATGAACAACATGGCAGGTGCATAATAGCGAGTCTCCATTACATAAGTCCAAAAATAAATCAGGTTCCAGTCCTGAGCAGCTTCCATGAGAGAGGCATATGCCAACATAATCCAAACTGCTAAGGCACAGCCAAGTGCCATTTCTATGAACAAGTGAGTAGAAACCTCTCTAGAGCTTGAGACAAATTTCCACAGCATCCACACCAAGCCTATACTCCCTACCCAACTAAGGACCTGTACTATATAAGGCAAACTGCTCTGTATCTCTGATAAACTCACCAAATGAGGTATCCCGTAGTACAGAAAGGTCTTCATGGGAAAAGGATCCGTCCATAGTAAATGCTGAAACTGCCAACTAGCTTCTTTCTCCGTGAGATAGTTGACGGAATCTGTGAGGAAGAATTTGGTGAGAACCACTGAGAGAATAGCCACAGTTTGAATGATGCTGAGGAATAACCAATCTTTTTTCTCCATCACCTTCACTCTATAGGTAAGCGCCCCAAAGAGCATTGGCAAGATCATTAAAGGCACATAGGCATATCTGACCATACCTGCACACAAGGATAGCACTGCCGTGGTGACGAGCAGGGATCTCTTCTTATGCTTGATAGCCCTAAGAAATGCCCAGCACATCCAGCAAAAGAAGGCCCAACCCAATAAATCATTGGAAGCCATATAGTGAAAAGGGGCTGGAGAAATGGCAAGGAATAGCCAGAACAATCCTTCTCCTGGAGAGGGTTCTTTAATCAGCCCTCGCAATATCATTTTTATGGCTATTAACACTGCCCAAATCGCTAACACATCTAGCGCATAAGCTGCCCATAGCCAGTCCCTTATTAACAGATAAAAAACAGATACGAGCCAAACGTAGCCCGGCATCATTTTACCAAGGGGGATTTCTGTAAGGGTGCAGGGATCTTCCGGGTTCCAAACCTCATACATTAGACCTTTTCCTTCCAGCCAGTTGTGGGCTGCGGTAAGCTGGACTTCTGTATCTAGATAGAGGTTGCGGAAATGGAGTCTATGCTCCGCTCTGAAGGCCAGGGCCAGTATGAACAAGGCGAAAACAAGTTTGGGGATCGTTAAACCCCCAAACACTTTATTCTTCTCAAGCACGTCTTGGCTTAGTATTTAAATTCGCTATTGTAAGAGTCTATTGCCTTGAAGATGGCGTTGGCCAGGTACCTCTGCCCCACCTCTGAAGCTAGGAATTTTTCCTCGTCTGGATTAGAGATAAAACCCATCTCTGTGAGAATAGAAGGCATTCCGGACTGATACAGCACGATGAAAGGTGCCTGCTTTACCCCTCTGTCCTTTCTCCCTAACTTGTGTACATACTGCTTTTGGACTTTCTCCGCTAAATAAGAACTCTCTTTTCTAAAAGTATCTTTTAGCAGCTTAAAGTAGATGAATCCCTCTGGAGATTTAGGGTCAAACCCACCGTACATTTCTGCATGATCTTCTTCAAACAGTATAGCCTCATTCTCCGCTACAATACGCTGGTAAGTTTCCTGCCAGGAATTGATGCCCATTACGTAAGTCTCCGTTCCCTTCCACTTCTTGTCATTCATTCCATTACAGTGAATGGACACAAAAAAATCACCCAGTTCATCCTGCGCCATGGTGGCACGTTTGTGTACTTCTATAAATGTATCATCCTCCCTCGTTAAAACTACATTCATCTGAGGTAGATGCTCTTCTATCAGTTTCTTTACTTTGAGTGCGACGCTTAGCGTAATGTCTTTCTCATAATACTTAGCTCCCACGGAACCTGGGTCTTTTCCCCCATGGCCCGCATCAATAACAATGGTTTTTATAGGGCTTTCTCCTGCACCTCTATATGGCATGTAGAAGGAAGAGGAAAACATCCCCACCAACAAGAGACCGGCCAGAACGAGGCGGTATCCTATGTGCTTGCTCCTACTCATACAAAAATCGAAATTAGAAGTAATAGTGTAACCAAATATGAAAATCGTACAACCAAAAAGAATCTTTCAGTAACTTTATCGCAAAAATATCCTTAAATAGGATTTTTAGTCAATAGAAATTAGAACAATTGGTCTTAATACGTACAAAAATAGGCAAATTCTGCTTGTTTACGGTTCTTGGGGTGTGGGTTAGTTGTTTTCCATCCTTAATAGTTCACGCTCAGGTTGGAACTGTCAGTGGAAGCATAGCTGATAGCGCGCTAAACCTAACTCCACCACAAGATTCACTTGCCCAAGATAGCTTACCAGACCCCAGACAGCAATTGTTAGACTCTTTGAAGCTTACAAGTGATCTGAAAGAAAGAATTATCTACAATGCTCAGGATTCTATCATCTTTGATGTAGATAATGACATGCTTTTCCTCTATGGGGATGCCAGTATAGATTATGAGACCACCAAATTAAGAGCTGCTAAAATCAGGGTAGACTGGACTACAGAGACCTTATTTGCTGAGGGGATAATGGACAAGGATGGGAATGAATTAGGCACACCTGTTTTTACAGAGAAAGGACAGGATTACAACGCCCGAAAAATGGCCTATAATTTCAACACAGGGAAAGCCAGAATTGTGGCAGCTCGAAGTCAGCAACAGCCGGACATTACCATCATCAGTGATACCACCAAGAGATTACAGGATGGAACCATGTTTGCCCGGGATGTAATTTTCACTACCTGTGATTGTCCCCCAGGAGAAGATCCCAGTTTTTACTTTAAAGCCAAAAAAGTAAAGGTACTACCCAACAATCAGATTGTGACGGGGCCATTGAGAGCTGTTTTGGAGGGGTTCCCTCTACCCATCATTATTCCGTTTGGTTTCGTACCCAATATGAAAGAGGGTCAGAGAAGCGGAATAATCTTTCCTCAATATGGAGAAGCTAGAGAAAGAGGATTCTTCCTGAGAAATGGGGGCTACTATTTTGGCTTGGGAGACAACCTGGACTTATTAGTGAATGGAGACATCTATACCCGAGGAGGATGGCGAGTAGGACTTACTACTACCTACAATAAAAGGTACAGATATCAGGGCCGCCTTTCCTTTGACTACGGAATAGTACGATTTAACGAGCCTACCGACCCGGATTTCTCTAAGACAAGAGAATGGAGGCTAACCTGGAGCCATAACCAGCCCATCAACCCTACAACTAATATCTCTTCTAATGTCAATATTACCAGTAGAGCTTACTTACGTCAGGTAAGTTTAAACAACCAGGATTTCTTCCAGAATAACCTGAACTCTTCTGTCAGTTTTCAGAAAAGATTCAATAACCTTCCCTTCAGTTTGAACGGTACCCTGAGTCATAGACAGGACCTAAACAGAGGTACGATGACGCTGGATCTACCTACTATAAACCTGACCATGAACAGGATTACCCCTTTTAAAAATCTGAGTCAGAAGAAAAATCTAAGATGGCTTACCCAGATAGGTATCAACTATAACGCCCAAGCTGCCAATAGATTAACCTCCTTCCCGGATTCACTTTTCCCGGAAATTCTCTTTAACCCTAACCGAGTTTTCCAGGTAGAAGAAATAGTCAATGGAGACACTACTTTAGTAGATAGAACAGGCAGAGATTTTACAAGTTCAGGGGTTATTCAAAGAGCGTCTACTTCTACTAATCTGAAACTCTTTAACTACATTAACTTATCAGGTTCTTTCAGTTATAATGAGTACTGGTATTTCGAGAGTGTGGAGAAGACTTTCAATGCAGAAACAAGCAGTGTGGAAACCAATACTATTCCCGGTTTTGTTTCTGCAAGAGATTACTCTTCCTCAGTATCCTTAAATACCAATTTTTTTGGGATTTATGAGTTTAGTGGCCCAAAGCAGTTTGCAATTAGGCAGCGTTTTTCTCCCAACATCTCCTATAATATTCGTCCTGACTTTGCAGATCCTAGGTTTGGATATTGGGAGGAAGTTCAGAACAGTGCGAATGGGACTCCCCTTCTCTACAGTAGGTTTGAAGGTTCTATCTTTGGAAGACCGAGCAGCGGAGAAAGCCAGGCCATAGGGTTCAGTTTGAACTCCGTCCTGGAAATGAAATACCGTAAGAAAGAAAGTTTTGATGAAGACTTCCCTGAGAAGGAGGATAAGTTTGTCAGAGCCAACCTCCTGGATAACCTCAGTCTAAGCGGAAGCTATAACTTTGCCGTAGACTCATTCCGACTGAGTACCCTCCGAGTAAATGCACGTACCCAACTATTTGAAAAAATTAATCTAAATGCTGCTGGGACCATAAATCCTTATGCCATAGAAACCTTTGTTATTGGACAAGAAGTCGATGAAATTACACAAGAAACCACGGATATTACGCAAGAAAGGTTTGTAGATAGGTTGGTTTTCAATGATGGTAAATTAGGACGCCTAACCAATGCACAAATAAGTGTATCGGCTCGTTTCCAGTCCAAAACCAAACGGGATGGATCTAAAAATGAAAACGACGAGGCAGAAGAAACAGAACTCCTGAGTGTCCAGCCCCTGGTGTATAATCAGTATGTGGACTTTGACATCCCTTGGTCAGTAAATCTGGGATATAACTTTTCTTATAGCAATCCTCTAAACAGGGATGCGAGTATTACGCAGACGTTGAGAGCAAGCGGGAACCTGACCTTTACCCCTAAGTGGCAGATCAACATCAACTCTGGTTATGACTTCCAGCGGAATGAAGTTACCAATACGACTTTGGCTATTAGGCGAGATCTGGACTGTTGGGACATGTCCTTCTCATGGACGCCTTTCGGAACCTTACAGTCTTACTTCCTGACCATCAGAATCAAGAGTTCTACTTTAGCTGATTTTGTGAAGGTAGAAAGAAGGAACAGATTCCAGGACAGAAGATTCAGCTTCTAATCAGAAACTACCCTTTAAACAAAAAAACACCGGATGTTTCCACCCGGTGAATTTGTTAGAGCAAGTGAGTAATTTCGTAACTCCTTAGTTGCCGACTTCCATATTAAGTCGCTTCCTAATTTCTGTCACACTTTTCTTGAAGTACTTGTCAGTGGCAATTAAATCTGTAACCGTCTGCAATGCGTGGATAACGGTGGAGTGATCTCTCCCACCAAAATGCATCCCGATAGACTTAAGGGAGTGACGCGTCATTTCTTTCGCAAAGTACATAGCAATTTGCCTGGCCTGTACAATGGTCCTTTTACGTGTCTTAGCCTTCATGTCCTCTACTTCAACATCCATCAACTCTCCTACGATCTTCTGAATAGAGCCGATCGTAATTTCTTTGGTTACGCTGTCTACAAAATTCTGTAGCATAGATTTAGCAAGCTCAAGATCCACTTCTTGTTGGTTCAATGAGCTTTGAGCCAGCAGGCTGATCAGGGCACCTTCCAATTCACGAATGTTACTGTTAACATTATGCGCAATGAACTCTACTACCTCCCCAGGTAGCTCAATTCCATTCATACGCATCTTGCTAGCCAGAATCTGCTTACGTGTGAAAAAGTCCGGTACGGAAAGATGGGCACTCAGTCCCCACTTAAAGCGGGAAAGAAGTCTTTCTTCCACACCCTCCATTTCATTAGGAGAGCGGTCAGAAGCCAGCACAATCTGTTTTCCGGATTGACGAAGGTGATTGAAAACATGGTAAAAGTTATCCTGAGTCTTTTCCTTACCGGAAAGAAACTGGATATCATCCACCAGAAGTACTTCTATCATCTGATAGAAATTGAGAAAGTCATTAACCGTCCCTCTCTTTACAGCGTCTACAAACTGGTTAATGAAGCGTTCAGAAGAGACATACAATACCGTCTTCCGTGGAAAGTTCTTCTTAACCTCATTTCCTATAGCCTGGAGTAAATGGGTTTTACCTAGCCCTACTCCACTGTACAGAAATAAAGGATTATAGGCTGTAACACCTGGCTTGTTAGCCACAGCAAAACCTGCTGCACGCGCCAGTCTGTTACAGTCCCCTTCAATAAAAGAATCAAAGGTAAAATCCTTGTTAAGATTTGCCTCCACCTCAAATTTACGTATGCCCGGAATTACAAAAGGATTTGGAACGGGTCTTTCTACATTCAATTGGGTGTTTATTGATTGTTGATGATGAACGGTTTTGGCTTGGGACGCGGAGACAGGGGTCCCATTAGGTGCACCACTTTTCTGACCTGGATCCACTACAATAGAATATTCCAGACGACCCTCTGGACCCATGGTGGTGTGTATAGCTTTGCGGAGAAGATCAACATAGTGGTCCTCTAACCATTCATAGAAGAATTGGCTGGGTACTTCAATGGTGAGTACCTGTCTATCCAAACTTACTGGATGAATGGGTTTGAACCACGTATCATAGCTCTGAGGAGTGATTTCAGTGCGAATAATACGCAGACAGTTATTCCATATGTCAACGTATGACGTTGTCATGCTTACACTTTGCTGATCGTTTACCACTTTTCTATAATGGATGCTAAAACATCCTCTAAGTTGTTTTTGGTGCGAAGATAAAACTGTGAAAAAAAATCAGAAAAAAAAACTTGAATATCTGCTGATTTTTACAGGAAAATAAAAAGCTTGTAATTACCTGAAAACCAACACTTTACACTTTAAATTTCAAGAATTCGTATCTTCCTCGAATTATTTATTTCCACTATTACCTTCTTCACCAAAGCTTATAACGGATAAAGCACTCTTTTACTATATTATGTATCTATTAATTTATAGGTAACCGGGGGTTACTTTCCTTTCTTTTCCATTAAAATCCTGATCGCCGAACCTTATAAGGCTAAAATAAGATATATAACACTATTGTGTTAATTTGCGATTTTCGCAAAACATCCCAATATGAGTATAAAACACACTTTTAAAGAGGGATTATCTAGGAAATCTTGAAAAAAGGCTGCAAGTCGTTCTTTAATATAATGATGGCACGCTGGGCAGGTAATTCCTCCATAGCCATCATTTTTTCTATAATTCTCTTCGCAAGATATATCCCTTCCTCATCTTCATCGAGTTCTCTGGCCGCTTCATTAATGACATTTAATATTTCCTCTTTTGCCCTGATAAGTGACATCCAGCCTGTATTACTGATGTAAATTTGCTGGGCCATATTATGCTCAAACTCTCCCCGGATTTCTTGGATCAATTCCATCCTGAATTCACTTACTGTTTTTCCAGACCCATTCAGTCTTGGAAGAAGATTTTCAGGAGAAATTCTTTCCAAGAATAAGGTAGCCCTTTCGTAAGCAGTAATTCTCAGATGAAGATGTTGTTTGAGGATCTCATTTCTGATCATCAGGTTTTGGGTAACCCTCCCTCTTTCACAAGGATGTCGTCGACGCGATCGAGTTCATTCAAGCGCTCGGTCCGGG
>JBCDBC010000120.1:0-9179 GCA_039184535.1 Bacteroidota bacterium
CCCTTATTTCCTCTACATACTTGGCAGCCTATCACCTACTCACAGGCGCCTATTACAGCCACCATCATCCTATCAGCTATTCTTTCCAAAATGGGTACCTATGGTATTCTCCGTTTTGCTGTGGGCCTGTTCCCGGAAACAGCTGTTTCAATGGCCTCTATTGTTAGTATTTTGGCTCTGATAAGCATCATCTATGGAGCTATCATGGCCATCGTACAAACTGACCTGAGAAAGCTTATAGCCTACTCTTCCATATCTCACTTGGGCTTCATCATATTGGGAATATTCTCCTTCTCTAAGTTAGCCTTAAGTGGAGCTGTTCTTCACATGGTGGGACATGGCCTTAGTACAGCTGCCATGTTTATGCTGGGAGGGATTCTTTACGATAGATATGGTACGTATGAGATAGAAAAGTTCTCGGGTGTGGCCAAAACCCTCCCCAGAATGGCTGTCCTCTTCCTGATTACCTTATTAGCTTCTGTGGGTCTTCCCGGTCTGAGTGGGTTTATAGGAGAATTTATGATCTTAGTAGGCTCCTATGACTCTACAGTTATCGCAGGGACATTCTCAGTCATAGCAGCATTCTCAGTCATACTGGCTGCGGTATACCTGCTGAACATGTTCCGTAAAATTATGTTTGGTGCCAGCAGAGAAGGTGCGACCGCAAAGGACCTAAGCCAAGCTGAGACTTGGGTGCTTATTCCTCTAGTGATCGGTATGTTTTGGATAGGATTAAATGCCACTTCCTACCTGGAAAGGATCAATCCTGATACAGATACTTTCCTGGAGAAGCTGGAAGAAAAAATGGGTCAATTAGAAGGTCAAAAGGCGCCCTACCTAAGCGAAGTAGATAGGTAATTTCTTATAGCTGGTTCCCTTTGATCAGAAACAGGAAGTTAGATTTCAGGAACTCTCCTCTTTCCCACATAGGTCTGCTATCATCTCTCAGCCTGTTAAACATATGCGCTCCCTCCATCATCACAAATAGCATGTCCAGGGCTTTCTCCGGATCTTCTATCTTGATAACATTATGTGCTAAGGCGTGCTTAAACTCACCTAACATAGCTTCTCTAAGTTCATTATAAACCTTTTTAAACCTATGAGAGATGTCCTGATTCCTTAAACTCAGGGCAAAGCTATCAAAGAAGACACTATCATCTATTACACCATTCCAGTCGGTACCAAAAGTATAGTTGAGTAACTGATCAAAGCGTTCAGCGGGATCATCAATATTTTGGAGGCTAGGGAATATTCCCGTTCTGTAGGTAGAAAGGATAGATTCCACCAGTTCTATCACCATATCCTCTTTAGTAGAGAAATAGTGTATCAAAAGGCTGGGGTTCACATCCATGCTCTTTGCTATCTTGGCGATGGAAGCTCCCTCAAAGCCTTCCTGAGTCAATACCTCATAAAAATGCGAGAGTATTTCTTTTTTGCGTACGTCTGCTTTACTCTTTCTACCCATGCTGGCTAATTGGCTAAAGAAACTTCTTTTAAATGACGATAAAACCAATGCCGGCTATATTTCTATCCGGGTGACTAGGCTTGTCGTTTGAAGAAGTATAAAAACTGGCTGTTTTTCAGGAAATATAATCACCTGTAAGATCCCAGTCAAGAAAAGTTCGATTTTGGCCTTACAGGAAAAGATTATTTATCCATAAATATGGAAAATTCAATCTTTACAAGTCCTGTTTATTATAAACTACGTTTTTTCAATCAATTAAATATAGTAAAAAACCAGGACAGCCAGTTATCACTTTATTCTAAAAGATTCCAAATAATAAGCTGAAAACTTTATTTTTACGTTAATACAAGTGCAAATTCACAATCTTTTAGCTTAAATAGACCATACATAGCGCTAGAATGAAATCTTTTTGGAAAAAAATCTCCCTATTTTCTGGGATTCAGCTGTTTTTAGTCTCTCTGGTATTCTCCCAGTTATCGCTTCCTCCTGTCTTTTCTGACCATATGATTCTACAGCAGGAAAGTACCATCAGGATTTGGGGTAAGGCCGCACCTGATACTAAAGTTCTTCTAAAAGGGAGTTGGCCAAAAGGGAAGTATACTGTAAAGTCTGACACCACAGGCAAGTGGGTAGCTACCTTTGACAGCCCTTCTGCTGGCGGACCCTACCAACTAACCATCAAAAATGAAGAAGAGGAGTTACTTTTCCAGGACATCATGTTTGGAGAAGTTTGGCTATGCTCTGGGCAGTCAAATATGAATTGGTCTGTCAAGAAGACGGATTATGCAGAGGAAGCTATGCCTCAGGCCAATTACCCACAGATCAGAATGTTTAAGGTTGAAAGGGCCCTGGAAGACGCACCTACCAAAGAGTTTAAAGGAAAGTGGGAATTAACCACTCCCGAGACTGTGGGAGAATTGACAGCCGTAGGGTATTACTATGCCCTGGAGCTCCATAAAAAGCTAGATGTGCCTGTAGGCATTATCCATAGTAGCTGGGGAGGAAGCTCCGTAGGCGCATGGATCCCTCCTTCCAGACTTGTTCAACTGACTGAGTTTACCAGTGACAGCTCAGAATACCGAAGAATACGGACCAGAAAAAGAAACCAAACAAGCCCCTCCCTTCTGTTTAATGGGATGATCTACCCGCTAGTTCCTTTGGAAATAAAGGGAGTTTTATGGTACCAAGGGGAGGCTAATGTGGGATTCCCTGACCTATACAAGAAGCTATTTAAGCTCATGGTTAGAAGCTGGCGAGAAACCTGGAATATAGGTGATTTCCCCTTCTACTATGTCCAAATAGCTCCCTTTGACTACCCCAATAAAAAGGAGCATGATGCTGCCCTTCTCAGAGAGGCACAGTGGGAGAGTCAAAGAATCAGGAATGCTGACATGGTAGTTACCATGGACTTAGGGAATCCAGATGACATCCATCCTAGAACGAAACTTCCCGTTGCCAGGAGGTTAGCCAATTTGGCTTTGGGAGATACCTATAATCAGCCTGACTTGATGTACCACAGTCCTTCCTACATTTTCATGAAAACGGAAGGTGCTGCTATCAGGCTGTATTTTGAGCATACCTATGGTGCCTTAAAAAGCAATTCTGAAACCCTAAGTGATTTTGAAATTGCGGGAGAAGATAAAGTCTTTAAGCCGGCTACCGCTATCATTGAAGGAGAAACTGTATTGGTGAGTCATCCGGATATAGCTGAGCCTAAGATGGTGCGCTACGCCTGGGATAATGGGGATACTTCTACCCTACTAAACGCCGCGGATCTACCATCATCCTCTTTCAGGACACAGAAATAGCTATCAAACCATTAGGAGGTTTGAGGTACACCCTGCTCATGTTCCATGAGGAAGGGTAGCAGTACCATGCTCAGACTGACAGGGACCATGATGTAGTACACAAAAGGTAGTGCATTCAGATAGTAAAAAATGCTCAGATAAAGTTTGAGAGATAGCATTAGGAAGAGTGGAGTACTCATCTTCCATTTTCCCCTGATGAAAACGAGTGCCAAGGCAAGTACAGCCAGGATACTCACAATAAGCTGAGTCCTTTGGATAGCGGTCAAGCGATCCATTACTTCCCCTGGCCAATGATCAAAAAAGTAAATCCCAAGTCCCGTACCCCAGGTCAGAATGAGGGGCTTTCCACTTGCATGGTACCAGCCTTCAAAAGTCCAGGCTGTATTAGTAACGAGCTGATGATGAGCCAAACCCTGAGAAATAATAGTAGGATCAGGGAGAAGAAAAGGAACTACATAAAGTATGAGTACTCCCACACCAGCTAGTGCGGCTATCCATATGGCAGGCTTTAGACCTTCTTTCTTCCAGATCACCCACAGCCATAAAGGCACCCAGAAAACTACCGAGTAACGAGACAGTAGGCAGAACATCAAGCCTATAGCCCTTACAACCACTGATTTGGAACTCAGGCTAAGACAGAGAAACATATAATAGGCCATAATGAGCGGCTCTATGGTATGACCAAAAATGGTGTCCATGTAGAACATCATATTCCCATAGAGTAGCGCTGGCAGGCTGGCACAAATCACCTTCCAGATAAAATGAATATGTAATTGGCTGATTCTGTACGCCAATAACACACTCACAAAAGTATACAGGACAAAGGGTAACCACCTATGGTCTACTCCTAAGCTATCTGTAATAATGAAGGGCCCCCAATGCAAGGGCATATATGGAGAGAACATCTCATACCCAAATTCTGTGATTTTTTGGTAAGGGGTAACTCCTTCCACGAAAAATCTTCTCAGCATCACATCTATCTGAGGAATGATATCTGACTGGGCTACTTCTATAGGGTAGGTCTCAAAAATGATTTTCAAATCCGGAATCCTTAGACACATTAAGCCTGCCGTGAGCAGCATCAGAATGATCCCTACATAAGGAGGGTCTTTAGTGAAAGGGATCTGATTTTTCCTTAAATGAAGAAAAGGAAGTACCCCTATCAGCATAGAAATAACAAACAGGTAAACAGGATTATTCTCTCCTACCCACTCATGTTTCCGCCAAAAACTTATCAATCCCAATTCCAGGACAAATAGAAGGAGATATCCTAGTCGGATAAAATTTGAAAGGTAATTCCGCATGATTGTGGGCTAAATTTAGCCAATTTCCTATCTTATCCACGGAAAAGTATAAGAAGACTATTCGGCTATATGCAAGCATACCTTAGGCTGATGAGGCCTTATCAGTATATCAAGAACACTTTCATTTTCCTTCCGGCCTTTTTTGCCTTAAGAATCATGGATACAGATATCCTATGGAAGATGCTGGGCATTTTTATAGCCTTTTCCCTCATGGCCAGTGCTGTCTATATCCTGAATGATGCCAGGGATGCCGAAGAAGACAAACTCCACCCCGAAAAAAAATTGAGACCCATAGCCTCTGGAAAGGTATCCCTCTCTTCAGCTTATACCCTTATGGTGGGCTTGATACTGACCAGTGTAGTCATGCTATTCTTTCTGGATAAGCAGGCATTAATCTACACAGGGATTTATTTCTTCATGAATGTCCTCTACACTTTCAAGCTGAAGCAGATTCCGGTCCTGGACCTCTTCATTATAGCCATGGGCTTTGAGATAAGGATACTGTTGGGAGGAGAAGCAGGTGATATCCCTCTTTCTATGTGGATCATCATCATTACCTACTTGCTGGCCTTATTCCTGGGTCTGGCCAAAAGAAGAGACGATGTATTACTAGCAGCTCAGGGTACCAAGGTGAGAAAATCTATCAGAGGCTATAACTTGGAGTTTATCAATGGAGGTATGATGATCATGGCTTCCGTTCTGATTGTAGCCTATATCTCATATACCGTGTCTCGGGAAGTTCAGCTCAAGTTTGACAGCGAATACCTTTACATCACTGTCTTATTTGTGATCATGGGGATCTTACGTTACATGCAGATCACTTTTGTTGAGAAGCGCAGTGGGAACCCTTCAAAAATACTCCTCACAGATCCCTTTCTTCAGATCACCATTTTATGCTGGGTGATAACTTTCATCATTCTCATTTACTGAGAATCAGGGAAGTAATAGTTATTTAACATTATAGTATGATCCTTTTGACCACTGTATATATTGGTGTCTAAGCGCCTAAGCATAAGATTATCCACGGAAAAATTCTCTGCTTCTGAAAAGGTATATAGCCTTATCAGGTTTCCCGGCTTCTGTAACAGGGTTTCAAAATGGCCCCTCACCCATCCGTCCTGAATATGAGGAACAAACTTCAACTCTAAAGGCTTTTGGTCCACCAGAAGCTCTTTATCAAACTGCTCATAGATGATAGCTGGTAAGTAGTCTGAGTTGGGATCCACCTTTACCCAAAATGAAATTTCGATAGGTACCTCTATGGTATCCGACTCAAAGGTCTTTTCTAAAAAGGTCAGTCGTTCTTGATGGGAGAATAAGACTTCTCCCCCCATGGGATAGGGATCATCCCCATAAGTATCAAAATGGTAAGGCTGTGGGATCGTATCTTGAAAGGAAAGGAATCTACGAGTAGAGTCCGCTTTTACAAGCTCCATTTCGGCTTTCCCATCTCCCCTAAGTTTCTGTAACTCCAAACTAGCAAAATGCATCCCCCCTACTGTAGTAATACTATCTGATAACTGGATGAGCCTTCTTTCATTCTCAGAAAAATCCTCAAAGGCATACATGAGAAGAACAGGCTTGTCATTAGGCAGGTCATTTAGGAACTCTTTCTCAATCAATGGGTTAGCCATGATTTGAATGATCTTTGTAGAAGGCGTAAGGGGTGCCCTAGCTACAAGTGTATTGATCATAGGAAGGCCCGTTTTCCATGCCAGAGCCATGGAAAGGCGAGTGGAATGATAAGTGGTCAAGCTGAATTTCTCCGTGCCAAAGTGGTAAAATGGTAATGCTAAAATGGCCTGAAAGTCAGTAATCTCATGTCCTTTCTCTGAGAGGATCTGAGTAAAGTCTGTTTGCCATTCCGGGAAGACATATGGAATAGAATTACTCTTGATATGGTCAGTTTTCAGCTTTAGCGGCAGCTTACTTTCTAGCGACCATAACCCACATCCTAATAGAATGAGCCCTACTCCAGGTGCAAACTTTAAATATGAATGACTGATGGCGAGTCGCCACTTCCTATACCCACCATACATCAGGAAGGCTACCAGACAGGTGAATACATAGAAGAAAGGCCAGGTGAGTCTTCCTTGTGAGCGGAATTGGCGTATGAATGCCAGCGAATCCAGTAAGTCCGGGAACCACTTGAAAGGGAAACCCATTGCCCAAATGAGCAATAGCATAGCCGCCCAAATAGACGTTCTCAAGCTTTCAGGTAATACGGGTATAAATATCTGACGAAAACGCCTCTGGTAGGCTTTATTAAGGATTCTCAAGACGATGCCTATCAAAGCAGCAAAACCCGTAAAACCTACGTAAGCTACCCCTTCCCAGATGGTCCAAATATTCCACTCTTCAGGCTTGACGTTAAAGAGGCTATCCCAGAAACTGTACATGGGTTCATGAGCCGAGAAGAAAATCTGACTGAAGCTGCTGGTAAATAACAAGAAACCGTAGGGATACTTCACAAAATCACTTGCTCCACTAAAGGTGAAAAACTCTATCAGTTTTAGGGTAAGTATAGGCAGCACACCTAACAGCAGGTTTAGCAAATAAAAGCGATAGGTAGCTTTCTTACCCCATCCAAATTGAAGGAAATGCACCAGCGTATAGGCATACAAAAATCCTCCTCCTATTAAGCCATAATAGGGATGAATCAGCGTGAACGAAAACACTCCGAGGAAGAATGCTAAACGCTTCCATACAAGCTTTTCTTTGTCGTACATCTGGAGAATAAAATACCAGACCATAGGTACATAGCAGACATAAGAAAGTGTAAGGTGCCCGGTTAATCTTTCTATTTGTGGGGAGAGAAAGGTCAGTATCCAACTGATCAACACAGCATATTCAGGTGGCAGCAGACTTCTTCTCAGAATGAGGTAAAGAAAAATGGCACATGGGAAAAAGGCCAGAATGACAGAGAGATTAATAATGGCAGACGTGTGGGCCGAGATGTCTACCAAATTATGAGAAATACCTCTCAGGATGAGAGAAAACAAAGGGTTTACATCATCATAGAAGAGGTGGTTTCCATAGGGGTAACTAAATCCAGTATGGGTCATCCCTTCTGGCACATACTTGACGAAGTAAGAAGAGGAAAAAATGATATTCATCCCATCCCCGCCTGTAGCAAACAGATACTGACTGGGATGATATAATGCAGGTCCAAACCAGGTATGGAGCGAAAAAAAAACGAGTACCATCAAGCCGCTAAGCCATAGGTACTCAAATATCTTATCAGAAAGAGGAATGTATCTCTGTAAGCCGGATATCATAAAAAGGATTTTCAACTGAGAGGATGTTTCCTCTTCCAGAAGCTATTCTCAAAATATCATGAAATATCTGAAAATAATCCTTCTACTGAAACTTCTAGCCTTTTTTAAGACATCCCTACTACAATAGCTACAATCCCTACGATCACACAGTAAATGCTGAAATAATGTAGTTTTCCTTTCTTCACAATCTTCAGCATAGCTGTACAAGCAAATAAACCAGACAGGAAAGAGGCCAGAAAGCCAGCGATAGAAATATCAGCAGGCAGAGACCACAAAGAAGGATCTTCAATGATGTCTTTTCCGTCTAACAGAGCCTGGCCGAAAATAGGGATAAGCACCATCAGGAAGGAGAACTTGGCTGCCTGCTCTTTATCTATGCCCATCAGTAAGGAAGTAGCAATGGTAGATCCTGAACGAGAGATCCCAGGCATAATGGCGCACATCTGCGCTAGTCCTATGATGA
Organism: Bacteroidota bacterium; assembly: GCA_039184535.1. Taxonomy (GTDB): domain Bacteria; phylum Bacteroidota; class Bacteroidia; order J057; family J057; genus JBCBKZ01. Next base: position 8,319 of record JBCDBC010000120.1, read on the forward strand.
AGGCATGCCCCGTTTTGATCACCTTGGTTTCTTTCGGCTTCACCTGGGTAGTAAGGAATAGCAGAGCCGCCGTAACCAATAGCATGGCACCTACCAGTACTATATTACCACTAAAGAAAGCCTCCACATGATCCTTAAATAACAAGCCTACAATAGCTACAGGCACAGCAGAAATCAGCAGATTAATTACGTATCTAGTGGAAAAATTATATTCAAACTTGAAGAGCCCCTGAAAAATCTTGGCTATATCTTTATGGAAGACAATCACAGAGCTCAGGGCAGTAGCTACATGCACTAGTACCGTAAAGTCTATCCCAACGTCATTTGTTCCCAATAAAGCCTTACCTAACTCTATATGTCCACTACTACTTACAGGAAGGAATTCAGTCAACCCTTGCACAATCCCAAGGATGATAGAGTCAATAATATCAATATCCATAATGGTTAAGAAAGATGTTTTCGTTCAATAGAAATGTTTAACGTCCAATATTTTTTACAATGAACGCAAGGGAAAAAGAAGGGTAATTTACCCGATCATGCAAGAGAGAAGGCGATGAATACTAAGACTGAGTGGGCTTTACGGCTGAAGCCGGTTTGTACATAATAGCATAGATAATTTCCAAAAAACCAGCAATAACTACGATGGGGGCTATATATAATGAAACTGAAAACTGGGTAGCGTCTACAAACTCATCTAGGGACATCAGAAAGAATCCAAGGCCTATGATAAGCACACCTACTATCAGTAGAATATAATTCATACGCTGAAAAGGAAGAACTACTTCCTTCTGAGGAGTAGCAGGAGCTGAAGCAGGCTTAACGGTTTTGGGGGTTGCTTTTTTGCTAGCCTGACTCTTGGCA
>JBCDBC010000121.1:0-9162 GCA_039184535.1 Bacteroidota bacterium
CGGCATCTACATTCTTGATAAAGACAGGAGGAGTAGGACACTCCAATTCCTTTCTCATCTGCCCGCTTTTGGCTAATAAGAGAGTTGATTTTTCCCATTGTTCTTCTTCCAGGAGAAGTAGACCTGCAAGTTCCAGGTTTCCTGCAAGACCAAGGAGAATATCATGTTTGAGGTTGATTGTTAAACTTGATTTCAAATATTCCCAAGCCCTCTGAAAATTGTGTAGTAAGTAAGCCCCTCTACTTCGGAGATACCACCCATCTGTAATGAGCTCTGTCATCCCTGAACCCAGGAATTCGGACATTCCTTCATCATAAAATCTTCCAGCCTTTTCTATTTCGCCTCTGTCAATAGCTATAATTCCACGAAGCATAAAAAACCAGCCATGCATACCTCTGGATATTGATAAAATAGGATCGTCTTTTAATTTTTCTAAAAGTTTAGCACATGCTTCTATCTCATTTTTCTCATAGTATATCCTGCAAAGATTAATAGCTCCCCAAGAATAAACCACTAGGTTTTTGTTCTGCTTGAGTAGTTCCATCCCCTTAGTTATGTTGTCGATTGCTTCCTGGTACTTCCCTAGCTTTTGTTGAGCTCTTGCAAGATTAACTAAAGCGAACCCGATTCCTCTTTGATCATTAATCTGTTTTCTTAGTGCCAGGCTTTCATTTAAGTTAAATAAAGCGTCTTTAGGTCTTCCTACTACTAGATACCCCCAACCGTAATTGTTATAAGAAACTGCTTGCCCTCGAATATCTTTATGCTTTTTGTAATAAGACAAGGCTTCTTGTGTGTTGATCTGACCTAATTCAAATTCTGCTAGATTAAAGTAATTGAAACCAAGGTGATTGAGGTTTTTTGCAATCTCTGACTCATCTTTTTTACTACGCCAATAAGCTAGATTTTCCTTACAAAGCTCTAATGACTGACTGTAACCTCCTGCATGGAAATAGGCAGCTATTAGTGCATAAATTATCTTAGAACGTAGCGGCTTCAGATCCTCTTCTGTTTCTAACTCCAACAGCTTTTTAGTATTCACTACCCCTTCCTTCAGCATTCCTCTGCTTACCCATAAGCGCCATATTGAAACTCCCAAGCGAAAGGCTAATTCATAATGCCTCTGCTTAACTGTCCAGCTTAGCGCTTCTCTATAATTATCAATATCCTCTTCCAATATGGACAGCCAGTATACTTGATCCTCCGTTGTTAACTTCGGTTCTGCTTCTTCAGCTTTTTCTACAAAGTATTCAGCATGAGCGTACTGAATTTGTTCTACATCTTCCTGCTCCCTTAGTTTTTCCTGAGCAAAAGCCCTAATGGTTTCCAGCTGGTAGAACCTCGGCTCTCCCTGAAAATCCTCTTTTTGAGTAATCAGGCTTTTGCTAACCAGGGCTGAGATAAGGTCAAATATTTCTACGCCTTCCCAGTCATCCTGCACACAAATGGCTTCAATAGCTTCTATATAGCAGCCACCAGAAAAGACAGCTAGTCTATTGAACAGGAGTTGTTCTTCCTTACTTAGTAAGTGGTAACTCCAGCTAATGGTGTGCCTAAGAGTGTAGTGTCTCTCTGGTCGATCTGCGTTTTCTGACTTAAGTAGGTCCAAATGCTTATCCAGTCTGACGAGCAGGGCTTTAGGAGAAAAGATTTTGGCCCTGGCAGCTGCCAGTTCTATTCCAAGAGGTAGTCCATCCAGCCTGCGACAAATGGATACTACATCAGAAATATTCCGATCATTAAGCTTAAAGCTGGGCTTGACGGCTTTGGCGCGTTGAGAAAATAAGTCCACAGAAGGGAAATCCACCACATTTCCATATTGCTGTGCTTCCTGCAGAGTGGGGACCTTCATGGGATTCAGCGGGTATTCCTGTTCTGCTTGTAGATTCAGAACAATTCTGCTGGTAACAATAATCTTCAAATCCGGACAGCTAGCTAGTAGCTTTCCCACCACCTCAGCAGCCTCTATGACATGCTCAAAGTTATCCAAGATTAATAAGGTCTTTTTCTCTCGTAGGAAGCCTATAAGTAAATCCAGAGATTCTTTATTGGGCGTTTGAATAAGCCCTATGGACTTAATCATCATAAGTTCTACCGCATCTGTTCCCGAAATCGAAGCTAACGGTACCCAAAATACCCCATCCTGAAAAGATTCAGACAGCGTCTCTCCTACCTGTAATGATAGGCGGGTTTTTCCTGTCCCTCCTGGTCCAGTGATGGTGATAAGCCTTTCATCTGGGAGTAGAGTACAAAGTTCTTGTATTTCTTTTTTTCTGCCAATAAAGCTGGTTAGCTGCTGGGGGAGATTACTGCTTGTTTCACTTGCTCGTTTCCCCTTCCCCTTAAGTTGGTTCGGATCGGGGAGAACAAGTCCTTCGTTTGATAACGCGTATAGGGAAATGGGATGATTGACATTTTTAAAATGGAATTCTCCCATAGATATGGACTGGAGTTGAGGCTGATTTTGAATCTGTGCTAATACTGTTTCAGAAAATAAAACTGCTCCTGGAATAGAGAAAGACTCAATACGAGCGGCCAGATTTACGGCGTCCCCTATAATGTTATCCTCTTCCACCACAATTTCGCCTGCATGAATACCAATTCTGAGCGGTACATGAATAGGGGCACGTAATTCTCGCTGAATCTGAACAGCACATTCCAGCGCATGGACAGAACTGGTAAATATGCTTAAGGTGCCATCTCCAAAGTACTGAATGATTTGTCCGCTAAACTCCTTATGCAAAGCTTCCATGACTTCCCTGTGTCGAGCTCGCTTCTGACGTGCCAAGGCTTCATTTTCCTGCATCAGGGCTGTATAACCCACCATGTCCGTGAACATGACTGCTGCAAGGATTCGATTATCGGAAGCATTTTGGCTATTCATAGGAGCGTGGTACACTGGGTTTACGCAAAAAAATAAGGGCATACTTCACATTGATACCCTTATCTGAGCCCTACTCATAAGTTATTCAAAAACCATATGTCTACAAAGCAGCAGCAGGTTTGATATTTTGGTTGATCCTGAAAAAGTTATTTGGGTCATACTTGGTTTTTACGGCTGTTAGGCGACTCATATTCTCCTGAAAAGAATAGGATACCATTTCATCTACCTCATCCATTCCACCTGCAAACCCAAAGTAGGTTTGGCCGTCAGAAAATGGTAGAAGTTGATTCCAGAAATCTTTAGTCCATGCGACACATCTATCTGTGTCAGCAGTATTTTTCCAGGTAGTATCTATGCTGATCAGAAAATTCTGTCGCTTGCCAAAGGCTGTTTCTGATGAGGAAACCTTATTTACGGCTCCTCCAAAAGGTCGGATAAAAATAAGGGAGGTACCCTCTGGCCTATTTGGCGCTCTATCAAGAATGAGTTTTTTAATATCCTCAGAGAATTCTTCAACGTAAATCGATTTCCAATAATGATGAAAGGCTGATTTTGGGCTCATAAAATCAAAGGCTGATTGAGCGATGGTATAAGGCATTCTCCCACTTAAATCCAGGACAGGGGTAGTAACCTCTCTAATAGGCTGTAAAACTTTTTCCCCTTTTTCAGCATTACCTGCATATACACAAAATAGAGCAACAACCTGTCGATTATGTAGTTCCGGTGGAAAAGCGGGAAGTTCCTGTATAGAGAAAACTCCAAGATCTATGGTGATCTCTTCTGGAGCACGCTTCATAAATTCTAGCCAGAAGTCTATTACCTTATCCAGTTCTTCCAGTGGGTACATAGTAGCTGAAAGCATTACTTCTGGCCCCATCTCATGCAGTTGAAAATCAAATGACGTTACTATACCGAAGTTTCCGCCGCCACCTTTGACAGCCCAGAATAGGTCAGGATTTTCTTCTTCGCTGGCTGTAATAAGGTCTCCAGAGGCTGTTACCAGATCTACCCCCACCAAATTATCGACGGTTAATCCATACTTTCTTCTTGTCCAGCTTAAACCTCCGCTAAGTGTGAGGCCTGCTACCCCTGTTTCTGAAACTACTCCCCCGGGAGTCATGAGCCCAAACGCCTGGGTTTCACGATCTACATCAGCCCATAAGGCACCTCCCTGGACTTTCGCTACTTTATTCTTGGGGTCTACCCAGACAGCATTCATTCTGGAAAGATCTATGACTATTCCATCATCACACATACAGCTTCCAGACACATTATGTCCTCCACTTCTGATAGCCGTAAGCATATTGTTGTCTCTGGCGAAGTTAACCGCAAGGATAACATCTGATACTCCTGAGCAGTAGGCAATCATTCCCGGTTGCTTGTCTATCATGGCATTCCAGATTTTGCAAGCTTCCGAATAGTCGGCATCTTCACGGCGTAGTATCCTACCTTTAAACAAGGACTGAAATTCTTCGATTACTTCTTCATCAAGAGTATTTCCATATCCAGTATTGATAGGCGAATAGGTTGGCTGTTGTAGTTCCATTATTTCCCTAGAATTTACAAAAGTTAAAATTGATAGTGACTATCTCAATTTAATTCAAAAAATCCAATTAATCGAGAGATCCATATATTTTACATTTAGTGCTAACTGACAAAGTAGGGGGTATGCAGTGGGCTTTCGATCAAGCGGCCTGTAATTTTTTGGGGTTAGGTATAATCTTATAGCAGCGGCCTACCATGATTTTGGATTAGCCCTTTTTCCCACGAAAATGTCAGAACAAACTTTTCTTCTGATTAAGTGAAAATCTTTCATGATGGTAACTTCCGAGCTTTTCAGGCCATAATTCCGTATATTCTAAAAAGGAGGCGCTTGTATGCAGGATAAAATGAGAAAAATCGGACTTTTTTTGATGGCCTTGCTCTTGTTAATGCAACATAGGGTAATGGCATTTGTGAATGCTGTGACTGCTAAAGGGAAGTTATATACAGATGAACCCCCTGGTATCCATAAGGAGGGTTATCATGAACGCTTTCAGGCGACCATTTTCCATGAGAAGGGAGAAGAAAAAATTCTCATCCGGGCATATCTCTATGCTGCACGTAACCACCCTATGGAAAGACAGCAGTTGGAAGCTGCTCTGCATTTCTGGAATAGCCAGAGTGAACGATTTGCTTACAGAGTAGGGAAAAAAGGAAAAGAGAAATACTATCCCATCGTATTTGATCTGATGGAAGCACCAGGCTACTATAATGAGAATGGCTTTTTTCTGCCTGAGCCTGATATAAGCGAAGGTCTACTTATCCCCATAGAAATAGTTCCCCATAAAGCTATGAAAAAGCTTCAGAAGCTCATGGATAATAAGTCTACTGTAGTAGGTTATGCTTCTGACAAGATTTACATATCTGCTAACTACTCAGATCTGATGGAAATAGGACTACATGAAACCGGGCATAAGTTAGGGGCAGGGCACACTGAAGAAGGGATTATGGCTCATGCAGTAGACCTGCTTCATATGTCTGTACACAAACAGAACATCAGAGAAATTTTACGGGTAGCGGGCCTTGCTGCTCGTCCTAAGGAAGTAAAAGAAGGGTTTAGGATAGACTCTCCCAATGTGTCCGTCCTGCATGACGGAAAAATACCCAAGCACTTCTTCAAGTTTGGGAAGGTTGTCAAGTGGAAGGGCTCCACAAGACGCAAAAAAGAAGTCGCCCACTATTAAGCGGGCGACTAGTTTCTTTAACGTGGCTGGTAAAGCTTAGTGTACTACTACAAAAGCTCCTTTACCCTCACCTGCGCGTCCGTTTCTGCTAAGTGAAGTTTTTACATTGTTTGCTTCTTGACGAGTTTGAATCGCTCCGTAAACAACGGCATATAACCTACGTCCTCCTACCTGCTTCACGCGGACAAAGGTGGTATAGCGGTTATACTTACTTCTGAAATTGTTAGCAGCATCTTCAGCCTTGCACAGATCACTGTAGGAAGCTATCTGAACACCGAAAGAGTTCGGAGTTACCGGTCTGTAATCACTAGAATAAGAAGTGTTTACATTCAGGCTTCCAGAAGCTGAGGCACAGTCAGTAATACCTGGAACTGGAAATGTGTTGTCTCTGGCATTTCCATTACCTTGAGTTGGGTCTAGCCCATCATCAAAATTATTACCAGGAGTTCCACCAGTGTTACCGCCATTCCCGTTAGCCATTTCAAAGCGGCTTCTAAGAAGGTTATAATCCTGATTGAGTTTTTCCAGTTCACTTCTGAGGTTCGCTGTTTCTGTTTGCAGCATACGCTTCTCATTATCTGAGGTGCTGTATACCTGCTGCAGACGCGCATAGGTTTGTTCCAGCTCTTCGTTACGCTGTCTGAGAAATGCATTTTCTCTGTCTAGTCTCTCGAGTTCGGCACGAAGTTTCTTCTTGCTGCGTATTTTAGTGTCTTGAGCTTCTGCATTAGGAAGCACAAAAAGCACCAACGCTAACCCGAAGAGGATGATTTTTGCAGTCTTCATAGAGCATGTCGAGTTGTAAGTGGAAACAATTAAAATCAAATAGGATGTTAGCAATTTAGTACAAAAAGTTAGACATCCTGCTTGATAGATTAAATCAATATACGATTTATTTATAAAGCTACATATTGATTTACGGAAAATACCCTGCTAACGTATATCTATCTCCAAATATATTTTGTTGGAAAAGAAGAGTTTTGGATAGTTTTCTGTATGATATATGTAACAATCAATAGCTTTTTCTTGAGAAATCTGGTGGTTACCCTTGTAATACATTCCTGAAATCTACTGCTAAATCAAGGAAAAAGACCGAGTATAGCAAAATCCTAAGTCATAAAAATAATCCTATACGTAATGTTTTAACGAAATTTGAATAGAATTAAGATATCCAGCCCCAAATAAATTAAGATGAACCAGCAGTGGATAGAGGTTATATAGCCCAAAACGCTCCTTATAGCCCTCTTTTAGTGGAAATACCTCCTCATAAGCCTCATAAAACTGAGTAGGGATTCTGTCAAACATAGTCATGAAGGCTAATTCAATTTCTCTATGCGCATAATGGACAGAAGGGTCTACTAATACAGGCAAGCCGTCAGTTCCACACAAGATGTTTCCTCCCCATAAATCACCATGAATACAGGCAGGGCTTTCTCCTGGAATGAGGCTTGAAAGATTTTGGTAAAGATTGTCGAATTTTCCACTTAACGTAGCAGGTATTAATCCCTTTTTTCTGGCCATTTTCACCATGGGCTGAAGCCTTCTTTCTCTGAAAAAGGAAATCCAGTCCGGGTTTTGGCTATTCTCCTGCGGTAAAGCGCCTATGTAATTATCATAGTCTAAGCCAAAGGTGGGACTGCTATTTTGATGCAGGTGAGCCAGCGTTCTGCCAAAGTAGGTCCAGTAATTGTTATCAGGACTACCTGGCTGGATATAAGTGAGGAGTAAAAAGCAGTGCTGCTCTGTATTTTTCTGGAGAATGACTTCAGGTATACTGAAGGTTTGGGTGGAGCGGAGAAGTTGAAGTCCCTTAGCTTCTACTGCTAAGTTGTGCGCCTGCTGAAGAGAATTCCACTTGATAAAAAAATCCCCTTCAGAGGTGGTGAGCCGAGCTGCTTGATGGATGCATCCTCCTGAAAGAGAATGAGTCGCTTCTACGCTAAGCCCAGCTTCCTGCAGTAAGCTATTTTGAATGTCAGGAGGAAGCATTAAGATTTTTCTGGAACCAGGGCGTGTTTCTCCACTAAAAACTCGAGGAAAGCCTGAGTACTTCTCTCCAGAATGTTATACACATCCTCAAAACCATCCACTCCACCATAATAGGGATCAGGCACATCCTCATTAGGAGCTTCAGAATCAAAGAACCTCATCTTGACCAGAGTGGCATTGGCATTGTTCATCCGAGAGACAAAACTCTGAAGATTGATAAGGTTACTGTCATCCATGGGGATGATGTAGTCAAAGCGTGAAAAGTCAGTGGTTTGCACCTGACGGGCAGTAGAAGTGAGTTGTATTCCGTGTTTTTGGGCAGTCTTTCTCATTCTTGCATCAGCAGACTCGCCTGCATGCCATGCTCCAGTCCCGCATGAGTCTATGTCAAAAAAATCTGAAAGTCCTGATTGAGCAACCTTGTGTTTGAAAAGGCCTTCTGCCATAGGAGAACGGCAGATATTACCCAGACATACAAAAAGAATGTGAAGCTTCTGCATGAAGGTGAAGTCGTTAGTGGAGCAAGCTAAATTTGTGTACAAGACCAGAGGGTCCTGCACACAAAGGTAAAACCAAATTTAATTATTTAGAATCCAGGCTACAGAAAGTACCAATAAGGTGTTGTCGCCGTCAAGTTCATAAGATTGACCTCCTATGGTAACACCGTCCTGAGAGTCCGTAAGATTAATCTGATAGTTTAGGTCTACGGCTAGTTTCCAGAAATCTATTCCAGCTCCCATCTGTAGTGCCCATTCTGCATCATCAAAGCTTCTTTCGTAAGTATCCTGGCTGGTAAGCTCAGAATCTTTACTAACGAGTATACTCGCTAGCGGTCCACCCTGTAGACGCAGTGGCCCTAATTTAAAGCCCACCAATACAGGGATGTCTACATACAGAAAAGATTCCTCTCTGATTTCTCTCAAACCGGAGATTAGGTCCTCTTTCCGGTAGTCATTATTGACTGTTTTTAGGAGAATTTCAGGCTGAATATAGAAGGTCGCAAATTCTAATCTGGTAAAAAGGCCGAATCTAAGGCCTAGGTCGGCATTATCTGCTTTCAGTAACAAGGAATCTCTGGCTGACGCAGAAAGGATATTTAAATCATCTGTGTCAATGGAGTTTGTACTGAAACCTACTCTGGGTCCAATTTTGAGTTTTAACTGTGCCTGTACGGCAGTAGTTAAGGGGAGTAACACACAGAGCAAAACCAGGGGTTTTAATAGCTGTTTCATCTTTGATTAGTTGATATGACTAATTAACGTCGCTCAGAATAGCCTGTTGCCTCCGACTATCTGAATTGTCGCATTTTACAGATAAAAAAAGCGGATATCAATACAGATACCCGCTGTCATATACACATTGTTTTGTTGGATCAGAGATTCCGTATTCCAGGGAGGAAGTACGGCCCCAAGCTGCTTCTAACCCGTTGCAATCACTATCCGCGCGCCCGCAAAGCGAAACATTAGGCTGCTTTGGTAACCGGGGGCATCGGTGGCTGTATAGGTTGTCTGCATATGTTCATATTTAATTACATATCAATTAACTAGTCTTTTGTACGAAAAA
>JBCDBC010000122.1:0-9133 GCA_039184535.1 Bacteroidota bacterium
CAAACGTTGATTAAACAATGATAGCTACCTTTTTTCTCACCTTGACGTTGATTTTCGCCCCGACACATGACATGTCTGTGGCCATTTATGAATTGGAGGTTCAGGAAGCCAAAATTTTGATGGAGGCTACATTTGATAAAGAAAATATGGAAGAGGCCATCAGAAAGGAATACGCTGAAGAAGCTTCTCCTAATTTAGTAGCAAGTTACCTTAGCAAGCATAGTAGTTGGATAGCTAATAAAAAACGCTTAGACATCAACACACTATCAGTAACCCATGATCATCAGTTCTATACACTTAAAGCAGAACTTCCCTTTACATCTGAAGCATTATCTACCTTTCAAATTCGAAACACCTGTCTATTCGCTGAAGTAGAGGACCATTCCAATATTGTATTCATCAATTATAAAGGGAAAGAAAAGATCTACAAGCTTACTGCAAAAAGATCAGGAATCTTAGTAGAATGGTAACTGCTTATCTCACCAGCGTAATACTTCCTGAGCGAGTAAAAATCTTATTATAAGAGGGATGCGTTCCCCTGAATCTGATGAGGTAGACATATACCCCCTCCGGTACATCCTCTTCTTTAAAGGTACCATCCCAGTAGACTTCAGGATCATCTGATTCGTAAATGGTTCTCCCCCATCTATTAAAAATCTGTACAGAAAAATCCCGATAATAATCCCCATCATAGATAAAAGTATCATTCTCTCCATCCCCATTAGGGGTAAATGAATTGGGAATATAAAATAGTGGTGGACAGTTATCTACTATGGCTATACTATCTCTTACGCTACAGCCAAACTCATTGAATACCTCCACGTAATAAATGGCAGAATCATTTGCCCGGATGGTTCTAGCTGTAGACCCGTCATACTCCCAGAAATAGTCAGTATGCTCTCCGGCATCTAGTTGAACACCTTCCTCCCTATACACGCAATTAATGATTTCATCGTAGATATTACTCTCTGGCAAGGGGTGGAATGAGACAGTTGTGCTATCCCAGTAGGTACAACCTTCATACACATACTCCAGGTTGTAGGTCCCGGCCTTTCGAATTCCGATTATTAGCCCATTACCTATCTGTATTCCAAGTGAATCTTGCCAACTTATCGTCAACAGGTCATTATCGATGTTGGGGGCACTCGCATCTAGCTCAAGCACATCCCCATCACATACCGGATCATGATTAAGATCTACCTGAGGTTCCGGAATAACAGTGAGCATACTTTCCATTGAATTTTCACAGCCTTCCTCATCTGTTATGTCTACCCTATATGAGATATCTTCCGTAGCAAGGTAGACCCATTGAGTTGAGAGACTATCTCGGGTAAAATCCGGTGTCCAGGCTATTTGCTGAATGCTATGATTACTGGAAACACTAATGAGGACAGAATCCCCTTCACAAGCCTGATTAGGCCCAGCTAGAAATATCTCTGGCAAGGGAAACACCAGGACAGCAGTTCTATCAGAAGAAGAACAGCCCGTAAGTGGATAGGTTACTTCTACTGAATATGTTCCTGAAGTAGCTACTATAATAGAGGAAGAAGTATCTCCGGTAGACCATTGGTAAACTGCTCCTTCTGTTTCTGCATCTATGAGCATCTGCTCTCCAAAGCAAAAACTACTATCTTCTGGTAAATTCAATACAGGGATAGGGAATACCTCAATGGTATCTGTGATGGTCACACTACAAACTCCGCTACTGTCTTTGAGAATGAGCGAAGGGAAGTTCACATTGGCTTCAGAATATTTATGAGAAACAGTCTTTCCTACCCCAATTTCTCCATCACCAAAGTCCCAGGTATAGGAACCCGCATTAGGAGAAGTAGCAGTAAAACTGACAGATTCTCCTACACATATCTGATCACCGGAGATCTCAAAGCCCCCTTCTACGCCTGTCAGCTGAATCAGGTTAGGGATAAATAATGAATCCTGACAACCAAGGCTATCAGTCACCGTCAGACTCACATCATAGTTATCCGGTTGGGAGAATATCCTGGCAGGATTCTGCAGGGTAGAACTTACTCCATCACTGAAGGTCCAATCCCATTTCACAATGCTTGACTTACCCACTACACTTGTATCCTCAAAGTTTACCAACAATGGAGGACAAATAGCTTCTGTAGGGCTAGCCTGAAAGGCCGCTAAGGGCCTCCTGATCTCTACAGAAAGGGGTTCTGTAATAGTAGAGGTACAGCCAATGCTATCCCTTACGGTTAAACTTATCTCATAGTCTTGCCCTTCCGGGAAGAAGAGGGTTTGTCTGAAGGGCTTAGAAGGTCCAGGTAGAATACCGGGAATGTTCCATTCATAGGTCAGCGGACTGATTCCCACACTATCACCTGATAAGGCTTCCAGGAAAAGGCTGTCTCCTTCACAGAGAGAGACTTTGGCTAATTGAAAAGCCGGATCAGGAGAGGACACCAACAACCAAACCGTGTCTCTGTCAGTACATCCCACATCATCCACTAATTCCAGTATGACGGGCACTTTGACTCTGGTAGCACTGTCCAATTCTGATAAAGATTCAATGGTATGAGTCAGTTGCAGACCATTCTCCTCGAAAACAGCCCCATCAGGAAGTATCCAACGTTTCGAGAGAATATTTCCAGTAGAGACCGACCTGTCTGTCAGGTTTAGACTGATAGGTAAACAGCCGGTTTCTTTGTCCAACTCTAGTATAGCCTGGGTTCCAGTAACCGTGATGGCATTTCCTCTGGTAATGGTATCCCTACAGCCAGGAGCTCCTTCCACTATGAGGCTGATATCATAGGAGCCTAATTCTTCCAGGAGAAAGACAGGATTATTGTCTGTAGATTGGAAGCCTCCACTAAGGGCCCATTCTATTTCAGAAACGTTCTCTTCTGGTCCATCAAAGCTGACCATTAAAGGTGAGCATCCTTCAGCAGGATCAAACACAAAGGTGGTATCTGCTTGCACCTTGATCTGGAGAAATTGCTCTCCACTCACCCTACAGGAACACCCATTATCAAAGTTCCAGGTAGTAACCGTAAGCCAATAGGCCCCTGAATCTGGATAGGTAATACATGGGAAAAACTCATTTGAAGTTGTACCTGCCGGATCTCCAAACTCCCATAACACACTGTCTATATAAGTGGTATCTAGCAGAAAGAGAACCATGGAGGTATCAAAACAGATGGGTTCGCCGGGTACAAAGTTACTTTTACACTGAAAGGTATCTATGCCTGCTGAACCATAGGGAGGACGTAACATGGTCCAGTCCACCAACTCAAATTTGTCCACACAGCCATTATTGTAGGCATAGAAGTCTGTACTTACATATTGACCAGAGTCTCTGAAGACTGGTACAGTAGACCCAAAATCCCAGTTACCATTACTGGTATCATTCACCTCAAAGCCTTCCCAGTCTCCCGTAGTCACCTCATACCATACGTAATCATGTGAACTAGGAGCAGTAGTATTTTGAAACAAGGTATTTGCACTGCAACATTGTAGAAGGGGATATTCAGAAGTATCTAGGAGGGCCTCGGGCCTATCTCCAGCTATGATACAGGTATCACAGCTGGTAGTCGCAGTACAGCCATCTTCTGTAGTTACTGTCAGGCTTACGCTAAACTTGCCCTCTGTCAGGTAGGTATGGACAGCCTGAGGATCTCCGCTTTGTAGCAGCTCATTTCCATCCCCAAAAGTCCAATCTCTAGATACAATGGGCGTTGGGCTGGTACTCTGATCCTGAAAGGTAATTTCAAGTGGCAAACATCCTCCCTGTATAGGCGTGTCATCCCTCCCATCCCACATGGGCGGATAAAAGACAAAGTCCCTTAGATTATGTGAGAACCTAGGTCCCAGCGTCCCTACCCTGATCAAGTTAGGTTCTGAAGCTGTGAGCTGACAACCATCAGCTGTTTCCAAACTGAGGCTGACGGTATAGTTACCAGCCGTTGTGTAGGTATGTGTAGGCGTAGGTTCACTACTGCTAGTTCCATCCCCAAAGTTCCAATTCCATGTAGCAGCATCTTGAACGGTGGACTGAAACTGAGTCGTAAAGGGAAGCTGACAAGAAGAGGTTTCTGTGGGGAGAATTTCTACAGTCCCCAGATCCCGGATACTGATGGGAGTAGGAAATGTATATTCTTTCTCACAGCTATTCTCACCATAAATTACTCTTACTGATGGCGTAAATTCTCCTTCTGTAGTGTAGATATGAGAAGGAGAAAGCAAAAGTGCATCATTAGCAGCACCTCCTAATTGGGTGCCATCTCCAAAATCCCAGAATATTTCAGTAGCTCCCTCGAAGCCTTGGCTACTGTATTGTATGGTCGTAGGTGCACAGCCTGTAGTTTGACTCACCGTGAAGGTGGGAGTTGGGTCCTGCACCTGAAACATGTCTGCCACCTCAGCAGAAAAGGTACAATTGGTGGCGGGATCTGTAACCGTAAGAGATACGCTAAATATCCCATTTTGCTGATAAGTATGTAGCGGATTTCTTTCCGTAGAAGTATTCCCATCTCCAAAGCTCCACAGGAACTGTAAGTCTGCCGGGCTAGCTGCTGGTAGTTGGGCAGCAAGGGCTACCTGATAGGGGGAAGTACAGGAAAACCTTTTGCTGGCGGACTGAATGACAGGCGTAAGGTCAGGATACGAAGTAATGAAGTTGGGTTTGACCACATCAGACTGACAGCCATTTTGATCCTTTATGATGAGAGAAACCGTATAGGTCCCCGGAGAATATGCATGTGTAGTATTTGGCTCTGTGGCACTTTTCCCGTCTCCAAAATCCCACACACAGTCTGTGATGGGAGCATCTGCAGCCGTGGAGCCATTGGTAAAGGTTACCTCCAGGGGTGGACAGCCTACACTATCATTCACAGTGAAAGCAGCTACCGGATTAGCAAATACTCTTACCTGCTGTACTACCTCAGCACTTGATACATTGTTCACATCTACTACTTTTAGCTTCACACTAAAGGTACCTGGTGAGGTATAGATGGCGCCAGGACTTTGCTGATCAGGTCCAGAACTGGTGTTTCCGTTTCCGAAATCCCATACATAAGTGAGAGGAGCAACACCGGTAGAAGCAGAAGCATCAAAACTGACGACAAGAGGACTACAGCCCGAATTTTCCGAGAGGGTAAAGGCTGCTTGTTGAGCATGTAAGAAATGCGTTAGCAAGGAAATTCCTACCAAGAGAGATAGATGTAAGAATTTCATGGGCAATTACAATGCGAGCTTTTCACTACAGAACTCACATAAATATACAGCCTAAATAAGTCTTACATTTTGAGGCGCTTGTAATCAGAAAAGCCTTTTGCCCTTTAAATTGACTAATTATTCAATTTTTAATTCTTTCAAGTAAGATTAGCCCTATTGGGAGGAATTAAAGCCATGTAAGAATTGTAGCAGAATTCTTTCTTTTTCCTTTTTGGATTTGATAAACAGGATATTTAGGTTGTATATACAACTATTTTTTACTCTTGAGAATAATGATATGAAACACTGGATGAGAATGAGTCTTTGGTATCCAGCCGCTGTCCTTTCTTTTGCAGGTTTAGGTTTACTTCTCCTACCTAATTTGATGACAGGCATGCTATTTTCTTCCAAAGTTTATCCACAGGAGATCGTACAATTTGCAGGCATGTTCATGATGGTGCTAAGTGTATTTGTTTACATGACCATTAGGCTTGAGGTTACAGTCATCTACCCAATCACTATCTACCTTCGATTATTTATGACCGCTTGCCTATTTTATTTATATCTAAGCTCTCAAAATCCACTTTTCCTCATAATCATCATTATTCTCATCGTAGGATTAGGCCTCAGTTTCTTAGGTATCCTAATGGATAAGAGAGCTAACTCACCCACTTAATTGTATTCTCATCAGAAAACCTTCCCTTTCATCATGATTTCCTGATTACTCCTAGAATAAATCTTTTCTTGGAGATATGGGGAATTACATCCAATCACTCAGAGGCCTTATTGGCCATCGCAAGTTTATACATCCGGCTGCGCGCATTCTCATAGAGAATGAACAAGGAGAGATATTACTAATTAGGAGAAAGGACACTGACCAATGGGGCCTAATAGCAGGTGGTTTGGAAGAAGGAGAAGACATTTCTGCTTGTATCAAACGGGAGGTAAAAGAAGAAACAGGACTTATTCTCCAACATCTGCAAGCCATTGGGCTTAGCACACTTCCAGCAAGGGAAAGTGTGACCTATCCTAACGGGGATCAGATTCAATACTTCAGCGTGGTATTCTACAGCAAGGAGTGGAAAGGGAAGCTCCTTCAGGAAACTGATGAGACGAGGGAAGCCCAATTCTTCCCAATAGATCAACTCCCCCCTTTACCACCCAACGAGTTTTCTTCTGTAGAATGGCTGCAGAAATTTAAGCAGGAACGCCTATTCATTCTTGAGTAAAGAAACTTAATCCTGGCAATAAGGGTTACCTATTTTTATGAATAGGCATTAATTTTCAGGTAATAGTTATACCTTATGTTTAGGCTCTGCTAGTACATTCACCAAATACAATCTACTGACCATGGCTGAGGAAGTCAGAAAAATCACCACCATCCTTTTTGCGGACATAAGCGGGTATACAGCCCTCATGCAACAGGATGAGCAGAAAGCTATATCTACTGTCAGTAGTTTCCGTTCAGAATTGGAAAAACAAGTTCCCTCTTTTGACGGAAAGATTGTCCAGTACTTTGGAGACGGATGTTTACTTTCCTTTGATAGTAGCAGCTCAGCCATCAACTGTGCCATAGACTTACAGAAGTATTTTATCTATAAAGAAATACCTGTACGTATGGGCCTACACCTGGGAGAAGTAGTTTTTAGGGATAATAATGCATTTGGAGATGGCGTAAATATTGCCTCTCGTGTGGAATCTATCAGTATTCCCGGTGCCATTCTCTTGTCAAAATCTGTCAGAGATCTGGTTAGGAATAAACCTGAATTCTCCTTCAAAGATTTAGGTGAGTTTCAGTTTAAAAATGTAGCTGAGCCCTTGCAGGTATATGCAGTAGCTAATGAAGGGATACAAGTCCCAGGCGGAAAAAGCCTAACAGGAAAACTAGCTGACACACCTAAGAAGAAATCCCCAGCTTTCCTTATCGGAATCGGGACTATGTTAGTACTCGCTATCCTCAGTTTTTTCGCCTATCAAGGCGCCTTCCAAAGTACGCCAGAATCTTCTTCCTTTCCTATCAATGAGGAATTGAAAAAGCGTATAGCTGTTATGGTGTTTGAAAACCAGACAGCTGATCCCAAACTAGCCTCCTTTGGAACTATGACCTCCGACTGGATTACGCGTGGCCTCATGGAAACAGGAGAAGCTAATGTGGTCAATGCCGCTAATCTCCAGCAAAAGATCAATACCCTGGATACCAATAGCGGTGCAAATCCAGGTTTGACTGAGGCTACAGGTATAGAAATAGCCTTGAGAGGTAGGTATTACCTGGATGGAGAATCACTCATTGTCCAATCTAATATTGTCAATGTCTCCTCTGGGGAAGTGATATATGCCATCAAGCCCATGGAAGGACATAGAGATAGTGCGCGTACCATTCTCAGAAAATTAACAGAAGAAGTCCTTAGCTACTGGGCCGTTCAGGAACAAAGTAGGTTCTTACAAAATCCTCCTAAATATGAGGCTTACCAGGAATACCTGGCTTACCCTCCTTTGATTGTATCAGATCCCGTCAAAGCGGCTTCTCATCTCAAAAAAGCCTATGAGCTAGACCCTACATTTTTTGCTCCAGTCTTCCCTCTTTATTCTATAGAAAATCAACTTGGGAATAAGGCTGGCATGGACTCATTATTCACTTTCTTAACAGCTAATAGAAGTAAGTTTACCAAGTGGGAGAGAATACGATTTGAGGAATTACAGGCTATGAAGGACCGAAATTGGTTAACATTAGGTCAGCTTGCTCAGCAAAGGTATGATATGGATAATAGTGATTTGGGCGCCATCTCAAATGCTATTTCCGCTTTTAATTGGGCACACCATCCTCAAAAGTCATTGGATATCATAAAAGATTTTGACTTGCGGTTCCTGGCAGACAAAAACAAAGAACTTAGCTGGACTTCTACTAATCAGGTCTATCCTAATTTTATTCTGGGTAACTATGAGAAGGTAGATGAGATAGCTCGTGATTATACCCTCCCCAAGTTTCCTGATGCCCTGGCAGTAATGCATTTAATGAGCTTGGCAGAACTGGATAGACAAGAGGAAATGGCCACTTTCTTTCAGAAATACAAAGAAAAAAAAGTCTTCAATACCGTAGGTAGACCTACCCCTACCTATGAAACCACTATTATCCTGTGCTGTTATTTGGCTTGCATGAAGGATCCCTCCTACCTCCCGATTTACGTATCAGAACTAGAGAATATGCTTAGTGAGGAAGCTGGCCTTCCTGCCTCCTCCAGAATTAAGGGATTTATCCATTTCTTTAAAGGAGAAATTGAACAGGCTGCTAAAGAGTGGGAGAGGGAAGAAGTAAGAAAAGAAGACTGGCCTCCATGGCTTTGGCTAATTCAGAAAATGGATAGACATAGTAGACTTGGTCATTGCTACAATCTACTTGGTGAAAAAGAAAAGGCCGAAGAATATCTTCAGAAAATTCTGGCGGAAACCTCTGAACACCCATCCTTTACGGGAGCCAAACCGTATTATTCCACAAGAGTATTTTCAGCTTTAACAGATAAAGAAAAAGCCATCCAGTCCTTACAAGATGCCGTGGAGGAAGGGGCTTCCTTCTTTGGGCCGGTGCGATATACCACTGATCCTTTCCTCAAACCTTTACATGGAAATCCCGTGTATGAGAAGCTAGTGAAACCTAAATCCTGACAAAGTCCGTGGATAAGCTCAAGGAAGTAGCTGCCCTATTCTTCAAACTAGGCTGCATTGCCTTTGGAGGATCAGCGGCTCATATCGCCATGATGGAAGAGGAGATTATGCAGAAACGGAAGTGGATGACTCTTCTGCTAAGCGTGTACTTACACCTTTGAAACGAAAAAGCCCAACCCTGTTATCACCGTAGCAGGGGGAGCTATATTGGGGGTTTTGTTAAATCTATTCTAATATTTTTTCTTCCACTTCACCAACTCCCAATAGTTCATTCCCAACAACTGGACAGTTCCTCAAC
>JBCDBC010000123.1:0-9124 GCA_039184535.1 Bacteroidota bacterium
CCAAAATTTTCATTTATAGAGTGAAACGCTATCTGGAGAATACCTATGAGCAACCTATAAAACGGATTAAACTATTAAGCAGTTATTAGTAGGAGTGACCCTAAAAATGATTCTGGCTTAGAAGTTTAATGTTCATATAATATTCCCAAATTATGATTTTTCAATAAAAATGTAAAGATCAGAATACATCAGCTGTATGATTTTCAATTTTTCTGATAACACTTAACCGTTCATAAACCCTATTCTATGTTTATTGTAGAATCCTATTCTTTGGCCGTGTTCCTCTGTGTCATTACAATGCTGTGCTGGGGGTCATGGGCTAACACACAAAAACTAGCTGGCCAGCAATGGCGTTTCCCACTGTTCTACTGGGATTATACCATTGGCGTTTTGATTATCACTCTTATTCTGGCATTTACATTGGGAAGTAATGGCGAGGAAGGAAGATCTTTTCTGGCAGATTTTGGGCAGGCTGATTCATCATCCCTCCAATCCGCCTTTCTGGGAGGAGTCGTTTTTAATATTGCTAACCTACTTCTGGTAGTAGCTATAGACATAGCAGGCATGGCAGTGGCCTTCCCGGTGGGAATAGGATTGGCACTGGTCATTGGGGTTATTGTCAATTACATTGCCACTCCTGTAGGAGATCCCCTCTATATAACCATAGGTGTCACTTTAGTGGCAGCCGCCATCGTCCTAGATGCTATTGCCTATGGTAAGCTCCCCAAACCCGAAGGTCAACAGACACAGAA
Source organism: Bacteroidota bacterium (assembly GCA_039184535.1). GTDB lineage: Bacteria > Bacteroidota > Bacteroidia > J057 > J057 > JBCBKZ01. The sequence goes on from JBCDBC010000123.1 coordinate 753, forward strand.
AGGACTCATCATTTCCCTTGTAGCAGGGGTACTGATGGGCTTCTTCTACCGTTTTGTGGCGGCTTCCATGGCTACAGATTTTGCCAGTCCTGAGGTAGGCATGCTCACCCCCTACACTGCCCTGGTAGTATTTGCTGTGGGTATCTTCATTTCTAACTTTCTGTGGAATAGTTGGATGATGTACAGGCCCTTGGCAGGCGAAAAGGTTTCCTATCAGGACTATTTCCAATTGGGCAATCCCAAGCTGCATGGGATAGGCATATTAGGAGGCGTTATCTGGGGGATAGGCATGTCCCTAAGCATCATCGCTTCTGGTTCAGCAGGCTTTGCTATTTCCTACGGGCTGGGCCAGGGAGCCACTATGATAGCAGCCATTTGGGGCGTATTTATCTGGAAAGAATTCAAGGGTGCTCCTAAGGGCACTAATACGCTTTTAGCGGCTATGTTTATCTGTTATTTGGTAGGACTAATTTTGGTCATTCTGGCAAGGTTATAATCCCAATACATTTCACATGATTACAGTAATAGGCAGCTCTAATACGGACATGATCTTAAAACTGGGCAGAATTCCTGCTCCGGGAGAAACCTTGTTGGGAGGAGAATTTCAGATGGCTGCAGGTGGAAAAGGAGCTAATCAGGCAGTAGCTGCTGCCAGAGCAGGTGCTGAAGTTACCTTCATAGCCTGCGTAGGGAAGGATGTTTTTGGAGAACAAGCCATACAAGGGTTCCAAAAGGACGGCATTCATACTCAGTTTGTGTTCCAGGAAGAGGGACCTGCTTCAGGAGTAGCCCTCATTTTTGTGAGCGAGCAGGGCGAAAATTCCATAGGGGTAGCATCTGGTGCTAATGCCAAATTGTTACCTAAAAACATAGACGCTGCTATTTCCGCCATAGAGGAGGCAGATCTGGTCCTCCTCCAGCTTGAAACGCCTATTGAAACCATCGCCTATGCCATTGAGATGGCACATAAGATAGGTAAGAAGATCATTCTCAACCCTGCTCCTGCTCAAGCACTTTCAACAGACATCCTTAGTAAGGTAGATATTCTCACTCCTAATGAAACAGAAGCAGCTTTATTGACTGGGATGGCTGTTAATTCCGCTCAGGATGCAGAAGAGGCAGCCAAAAAGCTTGGCGAAATGGGTGTCAAAGAGGTCATCATCACCTTAGGTAAGGAAGGGGCATTGCACTATGATGGGAACTCAGCTAAAGTAATTCCTGGATTTGTAGTAGATGCTCAGGATACTACCGCCGCTGGTGATACTTTTAATGGGAGCCTAAGCGTAGGCTTAACAGAAGGAAAGTCTATGGAGGAAGCCATCAGATTTGCCCATGGGGCTTCTGCCTTATCCGTTACCAGGATGGGGGCACAACCCTCAGTGCCTTCCAGGAAGGAGATAGAAGATTTTTTGGCTCAACAGGGCTAACTTAGGATTCCGTACAGAAATCAAGAATGGTATGCGCCAGAATTTCAGCAGTCTGGTATACGCTATCCATTTCTACATACTCAATGGCAGCGTGTAATCCGCCTACGCTGGGACCGAAGATGACAGTAGGTATCCCCTTTTCAGAGAGAAGGGCCGCATCAGTCCAAAAGGTAACACCTTCTAGGGGTGCCTCTCCTAGTTTTCTTTTTCGGGACTTTTCCAGAGATAATACTATGGGATCATCATGTCTCACTTCTAGAGGGAGTCTTTCAACATAGGAAGAAAGTTCAGCCTGCAACTGTGGGTCATTCTTTTTTAATTCATTGAGAATACCCTGTGTCTCAGCATGAACATGCTCTATATATTCTCCAGGAAGAGTTCTTCTTTCCAACTCGATTAGACACTTATCAGGATAAATGCTCATTTCAGTTCCCCCTTCTATGGCGGAAGCATGGATAGAGGCTCTACCCAACAATGGATGAACCCTGTTTTTCAGTTCCTGCTCTTCAAAATCATGAATGGCACAAAGGATATTTCCTGCCTTCATGATAGCATCTATGCCCTGATCAGGCTTACTTCCATGGGCCGCTTTCCCTATGACTCTGATTCTCTGCCAAATAAACCCTTTGTGGCCTACCACTATGTTCGTATCAGTAGGCTCCGTAACAATGGCAGCATCAGCAATAAAGTTCTCCAACAACTTAAAGGTCCCTTTACTCATGTGCTCTTCATCAGCCACACAGGCTATAATCACATCTCCATCCAGCCTAATGCCGGAATCCATGAGCAACTTAACAGCCATGATCTGAGCACATACCCCACTCTTCATGTCGATAGCCCCTCTTCCGAACATCTTCCCTTTATCCAACACTGGATCAAAGGGATTAATCTCCATTCCCTCAACTCCTACTGTATCCAGGTGGCCATTTAACATTAGGCTCTTTCCCTTCCCACTGCCTTTCCACACACCAATCACATTAGCCTGATGGTCTGATATTTTCTGAAAATGAACCTCCAGCCCCATTTTCTCCATATAGGCCTGTAGGAAAGAAGCGATACGATATTCTCCACTTCCCTTCTTGGATAAGTTAGGGTTAATGGACTCTATGCTGATAAGTTCACTCAGCAATTCATTTATCTCAAATGTATCTGCGCACAATGCCTGCATAGTTTTCTTACCAAAAATAGATGACAATAACTGCTGTCAGAAGTATTAACAACACGGATAGGATACGATAGTTTGTGTACCAGGGTACTCCTTTTAAAGCTTCTGTATCAGCATCAAATATTTCGCGTGTGTAGGTATACTCATTTACCTGTTCTTCTGACTGGGGAGGAGTAGCCAGACTCACCACCGCCAGAATAAAGCCACACAAGGCTAACAAATAAGCTGCCTTATGGAGGAAGTGTATACTGTTTATCTGGGCCATGATGCCCGTAAGTTCATTTTCTCCTCCATATACCTCCAGAGTGAGGAGGAAGATGGCTATGACAAAGCCTGACAAGAGGCTGACAATAGCTCCTGTCCCATTGGCACGTTTCCAGAATAGGCCTGCCAGGAAGACTGCCACAACAGGAGGACAGGTAAAGGCAATTACTCGCTGTAAATAGGTAAAGAGGGAGCCCAGCTTTTCTATTTGAGGCGCCCATAGTGCTGCCAGTATCACCAACACAATGGTAGAAATCTGTCCTGCCCTCACCAATTGCTGATTGGTCATATTAGGACGCAGCTTGGAGACAAAGTCCATGGTGATCAGGGTGGAGGCTGAGTTAAAGGTAGCCGAGACGCTGGACATCATGGCTGCTAATAAACCTGCCAATACCAATCCTAGTAATCCATGTGGCAAAAGCTTAAAGAGTAAGACCGGATAGGTCATATTCGGACAGTCATTCAAGTTCTCACACAGAGTAGTTACCCCGTCTTTTTGAATCTCATAGTTAAGAAAGCTCAGATCCAGATCGGAGAATAGGAGAATTGCAACCGTTCCCGGAAATACCATGATAAAAAGGACTGGTAACTTTAGTAAGCCAGCGAATAATGCTCCCCATCTACCATGATTCAGATCTTTAGCGCCTAATACTCTTTGGACCATGAACTGGTTAGTAGCCCAGAAGTAAAATCCTAGTATGGGGACACCGAATAACAAACCTGTCCAAGGCATGAATTCATCATCTGCGGGCCGGACCAGGCTAAATATCTCTGTAGGTGTTTGATCTCCTACAGGCGGAGTGCCCCTCATGGCGGTAAGTCCATCTATCAGTCCACTCCACCCCCCTACTTCTGCAAAGCAGAAATAGGTTAGGATCATAGATCCTATGATTAGAAGTACGGCCTGGATCACTTCTGTATGGATTACGGAAGAAAGACCTCCTGGAACCGTATAGGCCGCTGCTGCCAAGGCCAAAAGCACCACAATCAACCAGGTAGGAGTCCCTGGAAATACAATCTTCAATACCAGCATGCCTACATACAAGCCTGCTGCAGCATCTACGATGACGTTGGAAATGAGGGTTACAAAAGAAAAGTAATAGCGAGACTTACTATCAAACCTTCTTTCCAGAAATTCCGGCATGGTATATACCCCGGAGTTTAGGTAAAAGGGCATGAAAAATATGGCGAAGAAGACCAGAATGACTACTGCCAGCCATTCGTAGTTATACACATGTGTGTTTGTGAGGAAAGCATCCCCCGCAAGACCTACCAGAGTGGAACTGGAAATATTAGCCGCAAAAAGAGAAATTCCTACTACGGGCCATATCATACTCCTACCCCCCAGAAAATATTCTTCTGAATCCTTTCTCTTAGCTTTGTATAAACCGTACCCAATAATCAGGACGGCATACACCAGCATGATGACTACATCAAGCGTATTCAGGCTAAATTGTTCCATGGTTGATCTGTAGTATCGTAGTTAAGTCTTAGTCTCAGAGAGTAATTTCGACTAATTCAATATATACAATTTATTGAATTTTATTCTCTGAAATTTCCAATAATCACATTTATAGATTATTTACTTTTCCTCTTTGATAGCTATATCTTCACGAGTAGTGATGTTCTGAATCACATAAGTCCCTACTTTTTCACCTTGCTTTACCCCATTATAGATGGCAGGTCTGTAGTGAATTCCCCCATAAAGTCTGCTGATAGCCGCTTCTTCACTGGCATCTATGAAAGAGTCAAACTGGCGAGGAGGTAATCCATACGCCATCTCGGTAGTGTCATTAAAGGCGAAATTGTCCCCAAAAATATGGGTAAGAGAAATGGCAGCAGCACGTGAAATCACGCTATGCCCACTGGTATATTCTGGGAAGGGAGGAGTTTGAAGAAGAGGGACCCATTCTGGGTCAATGTGCTGATTAATAACCGTTTCAGGTCTGATCAGGGAGCTTCTGTATTTCTCATCCCAGCAGCTGATAAAAGCGTCAGCCAAGGCAATAGTGGCAAATACATAGGCCTCTGCAGACTCCATGATGCTCTTCCCTTCTTGCCTGCAAGCCAGTTTAGTAATACCCACCCAGTGTCCACCAGGCGTGATCTTTTTAGTAGCAAACATCACATGTCCCTGCACATTCACTACATATGGGTTACAATCCCAGAAGGAAGCAATTTCTGTTTGGTCTTCATCTAATTCATTGGTAACCTCATAAACTTCCATCACCTCTTTAAAGAAGTCACTGCCTTTATCCATATCAAAAGCCGTAGGTCTTACCGGAATGAACTGTGTAGCAGAGTCAATGATAAATGGTCTGATTTTATTCCAGTGAGGTTCTATTCCTTCCATATAAGCCGGAGGGGTAGGCTTCCAACGGTCTTCCTGATCTGTGACGTTAAATTTGGGGAAGGTTCTGGTTTCATTGTAGTTATCTTCCTTGGCCCAGGCCAGAATATGGTTGGAGATCTTTTCTCCCAATTCTACTGAAGCCTCAAATACACTTCCAGGTACCCCCTTCTCTTTATATGCCTGCATGATGGCTATTTTGGCATCCTCTATATCTGGTTCAGAGAATACCAGCGCTTTGCCTGTGTTCAGGTAAGCTGTCAGTCCTACTATCGGAAAGTAGTATTCCTTGTCAGGATCTGGCTGAGGAACTTCCCCCAATCCGTTTAGTTGGCCAGCAAGTGTTTTATAAGCAGGGTAGCCATTCCTAAAGCCCTCATAAGCTGCTATACTGGGATAAGCATAAACACGGCTAGCTACAGGCGGTGAAAATATATCAAATACGATGGCATCATTTACGGCTTGTACAGCCGTATGTAAGGCCTCAGCATCATCCTTCTCATCCAGATAGGTGGTGTTAGGCGTACACGCACTAAATATGACTACTACACTCATCACCACCCACAACATGTAAGTTTGGTACGTTCTCATACTTCTCATATTTCTTTACTCCACAAATATAGCTTTCTCAATGTATACTTGTAAGTCTACTGACCTACAAAAAACTGGATTTTGTCATTGTTGTTCCCCACCAGGAGAATAAATTGCCCCTCTTTTGAGGTATTATGGGTAACATTAAGGCTCCTAACCTCTGCAGGAAGCATTAATCCACTGTTAATAGGTAACATCTCCCATTCCTTTGATATGGAATCATATTGAATAATCCATCCTCTTCCGGCATCCATTCTTCCCAGGTTAGGCGCAAAGCCAAACTGGTTTCCTCCCAAAATTACCTCCTTCTTTCCATCTCCACTCAGGTCTACAGAAGCTATCGCATTTACTGATGAAAGCTGACTTTCCCAGGGAAGTTCTGTAATCCTGAATGATCCGTCATTCAACTGCTCCGCATAAATATGAGCGAAGGTAGTGGTCTCCAATACTATAGCTGACTCTAATCGATCAGAGGGAATTAAGTCTCCAATGGTACTACCTGCAAACTCCTGATAGGAAGGAAAGTCTTTCCTGATAAAGGGCATCTGTTTTTCCAGTTCATCCTTAGAAGCCATGGGATAACTCACCCCATCTCTGAAGTAACAAAGTATAGGGTCTGTTTGCCCATTCTGATCAAAATCTCCTACGTACAGATGGCAAGGTTCATTATGGGATGCTTTCATACTGGTATTCAGTCCCAAATTACCGGCTATCAAATCCATGTCGCCATCGCCATCCCAGTCATTGATTTCTACCGTACTCCACCAGCCTTTCTGATTCAGGAGTTCATTTTCACGCAGGTCAAACTCTTGCCCATCATTATACCAGATCTGAATAGGCATCCACTCCCCTACTAACAACAGATCCAGATAGCCATTGCCATCCATATCACCCCAGGAAGCATCAGTGATCATTCCAGCCTCTCCAAAGGGGACATCTTCTTCCGAAGAGAAAAATCCCTTGCCATCATTCTTAAGTAAGTAGGACCTAGGAGAAAGTCCATAACTTCCTGCCACTGACCTAGTCCCCAAGAAAATATCTACATCTCCATCCTTATCGTAATCCGCTACAGCCAGAGTAGATGAGGAGGTATTTATCTCTGGTAATCTATTAGGGACGAGAGTAAATGTACCATTCCCATCATTCAGGTAGAGTCTTTCCTGGTTATAAGGGCTACCTTCTCTGAATTGGTTTCCACCACAGGCTATGAGCAAATCCTGGTCTCCATCTCCCTCCACATCCAGAAACTCACAGGCCACTTCTTCTTGTCCGGCAAAATCGCTCCATAGGTTTTGAGAAGTTGAGAATTTTCCATTTCTCCTCTGAATGAACAGCTGCCCTCCCTGCCCCGCTGCTCCACAAATGTAGTAGTCGTCCAGGTCGTCTCCATTTACATCCGCTACTGCTATATCTGGCCCTTCACTAGATAGCATATGTGGGATGAGGGGTTCTACATTAAAATCCACATAATCGTTTTCCTGATGTACAAAAGCATCAAAGTCTTCCATTCTCCTAAATGGGGAAGCTGACTTGTTCTTATCCAGAGAGGTAGAAGCTAATGGTTCCCCAGCTTCCCTACTGATCCATAGCTGCTGATTTGCCGCTACCTTGCTTATTTTCCGGATAGGAAGTTCTCCATCTGGCCAAATGATGGTTATATCTACTGAATCAGATTTCCCAAGTCCAAAGTGTAGGGCGTGTGAAACTGCAGACTGAAATCCTCTACTAGGAGAAAGATATCTATACTGGTATCCATTGTCATCACGTACGTACACCTTAGCCCCTAGTCCGAATGTATTATTGGAGCTATTTCTCAAGTGTATAGTCAGAAAACTATTTCCTGTACTTTCTCTGGTTGTATTTTGATAGATAGAAGCTGGTTCATCTATGTTATTCACAATCCAATCCAGGTCCCCATCATTATCCAGGTCCGCGTAGGCAGCTCCATTGGAAAAGTGTGGAGCGCTGAATCCCCATTCCTCTCCTTTGGAAGCAAAGCCTTTCCCACCGAGATTTTGGAAGGCTTGATTAGGGAGATTAACGGAAGGCATCTTTTCAATAAAGGCTAAGTCCTCCTTGCTGGGAATACCATTCAGCCTTCTCACCACCTTAGGATCAGATCTGAACTTCAGGTAGTCCATATCATTGGGCCGCCTGAGAATCCCATTGGTGATAAAAAGGTCTTGATAGCCATCCAGGTCTGCATCCCAAAATAGGGCTGACCAACTCCAATCAGTGGCATCCACTCCCATGAGCTGGGCGACTTCAACAAAGTATTCTCCCTCCTGATTAAGCTGTAAGGTATTCCTGGGATACTGATTATAGTAACCAAATGACTTCTTCAACTGGAAAATATCATATGGCTCAGGAGGTTCGGCCGTCTTCAAAATTTCCTCTCTGAAGGGCTTCATGTCCATGGTAATGAGATCTGGGCTAAGATCGTTATTGATGTCTGCCGCATCCCCTCCCATAGAGAACTTGGATGTGTGTCCAATTCGAGATCTTAGTTCTTCCCTAAATTTACCCTTACCCTGATTGATATAGAGGTAGTCATCTTCGTGGAAATCATTGGCTA
>JBCDBC010000124.1:0-9092 GCA_039184535.1 Bacteroidota bacterium
ACAGAATCCCCGTTAGCACTATTTCTGGGCTTGATAAGAATGTGCCTAGCTGTCAGTAATTCCCCTGTCCTGTCTTCCAGTCTTACAATATGGTAGCCGAACTCAGTAAGGAAAGGCTTGGATATTTCTCCCTTACGCATATTATACACCACTGCTTCAAATTCAGGTACCATTTGCCCTCTTCCAAACTGCCCCAATAATCCCTGATTTCTTGCACTGGGTCCCTGCGAATGTTCCTGTGCCAAAAGACCAAAATCTGCGTTTTCATTTAACACCCTATCGCGTAGACTGGTCAGTTTATCTACAGTTTCTGTAACACTTTCTTCAGAGTAGGGGGCATTAATTACTAACTGGTAGTATTCTACCTCAGCTGGGAAAAGCCCCAGACTATCTTTCGGGATGGTTTTATAAAATTTCTCAACTTCTCTTGGTGTGATACTGGCCTCTGAGAAAATCTGACTTCTTTGTCTGTTGATCAAAAGCTCATCCTCTATATCTGGTTTCAGGTCTTCTCTAAACTGAATGAGAGGAGCTCCGTAACGCTTCTCAAACTCTGTCTCATCATTATTCAGCTGAGACATCATGTACTCTATGCGTCGGTCAATTTCTCCCAGCACTTCATCAGGGGACACTACGATACTATCCTGCTCTGCTTTATTCAGGAGAAGCTTTGAAACTATTAGTTGTTCAAGAACCACACATCTAAGGGTTCCATCATCTTTTTGGCCATTACCAGTCAGATAGTTGTACTGGTTATCTACATCTGATTCCAGCACTATTTCCTCTCCAATTACTGCTACTATTCTGTCCAGGGTTTGGCTGGAAACAGTAGCAGGAATACACAATATGATACCTCCGAGTATGGATACCAGAATTTTGTTAATCATCTTCTGTCGATTTACTATGAGCATACTTTGAGCAAAATGTAAAGGCTACCCCAAATATCTTTTTCTTTAATTACCTGCTATTCTGAATCCCTTGTTTTTCTGGGCTTTTTGCCAGAGATCAGATTCAGTTTGTTCTATTAGTCTGTTTTTTCTTTTGCTGAGAATACGTTGTATGATTTCATTTCTACATAGGCTCAGCGGCTTAACTTCTCCTGTCTCTATCACATCCAGTACCTTGATGAAATTATAGTATTTCTCATCCTGGTTAGTGAAGTAATTATAGACTGTTTTTTTTCTGATTCGAGTGATGTCTCCAAAAAATCCTTCGCCTGCTACGATGATGTCCTGATTAGAGAGAAAAGTACTATCAAGTTTCACCATCACAGCTTCTCCTTCTCCTTCCGTCCATTCTTTCAGCTTTCCAATGTCTGAAGATTCTGCACTTCTCATCCATGCTACCTGCTGGTAGGGATTTAAGACCGGAGTCCTTACGTGGAAAAAGCTGTAGTAAGGAGCTTTACTCTTGAACTTATCCTGATTTTGCTGATAATAATTTTCCACCTCGCTATCTGATACAGTCGTATTTAATTGCTGGGCGAGAACCTGGTTAATGTATTCCTGCTGGATAAGCTGGTATTTGTAGTTATCCAACTGGTATTGAATCTTCTCATCCAGGTCCTGAATTTGACTTCTGGCCTGGTCAGCCATGAGCCTGTCTTTGATCCATCTCTGAACGTATTTGTTCGCCAATCTGGTGCTGTCTTCTATTCTGGCAGTGTCTGAGACTATCTGAAAAGGGAGAAACTGATTTACTTCTTCCCTGTAAAGCTTCTCTCCCTTATAGGTCGCTACCACCTCCTGCTCTACAGGAACTTTTTTATTACAGGAGGAAAGACTCAGACTTATAAGGCCTATTAGCAGTAACCAGGCTGATTGACCATATATGTTACGTTCGAGCTGCATTGGGTCTGTTTAGGGTTCACTATTTAAATAATGTGGCAAACACCCCATTATCTACTTTGACCGGATAAGTTTCACTTAACTCAGTCAGCCACACATTTTCCAGGTAATCCTGGTATTTAGTAATGCATTCAGATTTAGCTTTTGCAAAGGGCTTGATCCCAGCTGGGATCACCTCTTTCACAACCCAAATCTTATAACTCTTCCCACTCTCAAAAGGCTCAGTACTGTAGCCGGCTTCCTTGTCCATTATGGGTTGTTCAGGCTGATCTTCTCCTTCTTCGAATGTCTGGCTGATGATTCTTAATGCTAAGGAAGACTCTTTATTGATAGAGGCGGTAATTTCTTCTTCCGTTTTTCCTTCTTTTAGCATGGCAGCCACCTGCTGTATGGCTTCTTCTGAAGTAGCCTTGTATTCTCTTACATCCAGGGTCTTTTCTGCATAGAAATCATCTTTATTGTCCTCATAAAAGTCTTTTAAGCCCACAGTATCTTCTACAGCTTTCTTCCACACTTTTTGTTCCATGAGGGTGAAGAGTAGAATCCCGTCTCTGTACTCTTTTAGGAGGTATCTGTATTCTGGATTTTTTTCAGGGAGCTTTTGCTCTTCGTAATCCATAAGGGTACGTTCTGTAAACCTGTCTAGAATTTGCTCTGCTGCTTTCCTAGGGCTTAGTCTGGGATTTCTTACCCTGAATCTGGCGTAGAAATTCACCATATCAGCCAGAGGCACTGTGTAATTTTTTTCAAGGGTAAACAGTGTATTCTTATAGAATTCTATTTTTTCTCCTGTAGTATCTGGCGTCCATGTACCATTAGAGAAAGTAGGAGTAAGTGTTCCAGTAAATTCGTCAAATACTTTATCATTTAACTTAAAGTTATATTCCTTCTTGATCCTATCTATGAGGGCTGCTCTGCTAAGCTTGGATCTACTATCTCTGGTAATTCTCTGACGTAGAGTAGGAGTAGCTTCCTGTAGTGATTTCAGGCTATCAATTTCAGTGATGCTCATAAGGTGCCATCCAAACTGAGTCTGGAAGGGAGCAGAAAATTCTCCCGGAGCTAACTTCAGCTTAATCTCCTGCATACTGGGTAATAATCTTCCTGTTCCCAGATCACCTCCTTTAGGAGCAGAATTAGGATCATCAGAATATTCCTGAGCCAGATCAGCAAAAGATTCTCCCTGCTGAAGTCTGCCATAAAGCTCTTTTACGATTTGCTCCGCCTGGGTAGTATCTTTAGCACTGTATCTATCTCCTACTCTGATGAGAATGTGGGAAGCACGTTTTTTCCCAGCAGTAACTATTTTGTCATTTACCCTAACCAGGTGATACCCAAACTGAGTCCTTACCGGGGAGGAAACTTCTCCTACTTCTGTAGAAAAAGCCGCAGTTTCAAAAGGATATACCATATCAAATACTGAGAAATACCCAAGGTTCCCCTGGTTTTGAGCAGCCGAGGGGTCAGTAGAATGTTTGGTGGCCATCTCTTCAAAGCTGGTACCTCCCTTCATTAAGGTATCTCTAATAGCGGATATCAGCTTGTAAGCTTTGGCTGTATCCTCAGGTGTAGGTTCCTGACTGAGGCTGATAAGCAGGTGATTGGCGTTCAGGATAAGCTTGGAACGCTCATATGCTTCTTCTATCAGTTTATTTTCTACCTCTTTAGCAGATAAATAAGGTCTGGCTAGTTGCTTACGGTAGGTTTCAAATTCCTGCTGAAAACCGGGTGTTTCAGGTAACCCGATATCTTCCGCTGCAAAAACCTTCCTTTTAAAATTGATGTAGAGATCCAGATATTCCTGGAACTGATCCGCGGTATGTGTTTTGGCAGATTCGTATCCGCCATTATTCTTTTGGTAAACTCTCTCGAACTCTTCTTTTGACACATTCTCCTTATCAAATGAGAGTAGAACTTTCTCCTGGGAAAAAACAGAAGAGAAGGAGAATATGAATACAAGGCTAAAAATGGTGGTAGATAAGACGCTATTTCTCTTATACATAAATAAACCGATAAATAACTGTCTGGCTATGGATTGAAATTGGAAATCGCAAAATTAACCAATAGTAAAGAATATAAAAATCCAATCCGGAAGGAGCCCCTCCGGATGGGTAATTTTATGTGTTAACGTGTGAAAAACGAGGGGAGTTAATAATAAAGTGTTAACGTTTCCTAAATTTAGGTCCACATAATAGGTTCTCCATTTAGGGTCTTTATCAGAACTACCAGCAGAATACTGATCACAAGTCCCAGAACTGTTTTTCCAAGGTCCATTAAGGCCATCTTATTTACCGCCGGAAGCTTAGTCTTGTTCAACAGAAAGTTGATGGCATATTCACGACCGGTTAACAGACCGATAAATACCCAGGTAGTACTCATAGGTAAGTTTGACCATTCTTTAAATACAAGTAGAACGATTCCATAAATAAAGTCTACTATGGTAGCTGCTCGAATATCAGCAGTATTAGTTTTGGTATTGACTATTTTCTGAATAGCACCTCCGCTTATGTAGAAGATATATCCCAGCAGGCCTAAGACCAATCCTAGGGACAGTAGCATCTCCGTTGCCGAGAGTTCACGTGGGAGGAATACGTAGATATTTGCCAGATCCTGAATTAGCCACTGAGACCAAAGAAAGCCTGTAGATAACCACTGTAATCCTACCCATACAGGGTTGGGGGCTTCGTCTGCGGTATCTATAAAACGCTTTTCGACACTTCTGGCAATAATGGCATAGATAACAGCTGCTGCGCCAAAAGCCACTGCATACCCTGTAACTGACTTCAGGATAACTTGACCCATCACCTTTCCTGAACCAAAAATACTTAGAATGAGGAAGGTGGTACTTACCGGTATCCCTATTCTGGTGATAAGTAACAGCACAATGGGAGGAATGACATACCACCAGGCAAAATCCTCAGGTAAGGGAAATTTTTCCAGACGTCCATAGGCCATGTCCCCTCCGTTAACATACCACCCATAAATCATCACTGCTGCCAGAATAGATCCTGAAAATCCCCACAATACATACCAGGGTCTGCCAGAGTTAGAAGTAAGAAAGGTTCCCAGGGTCTGGATAACGTCGTTTCCAACTACTGAGTAGGCTGCCAGGATGAATCCGGCAATCATAAAGGCCATTGTGATGTCCATAAACGGTATTAAGTGTGTGGTCAAAGAGATTCAAAAGCCGTATCTAATTCAAATGTTAAGTTAAAATTTAATAATTACGTAACAATTCCTATATCCCCACAGTAGTTAAAGACGTTTCCAATCATCCTGATACCAGGTTTTTCAACAAATGTCTCTGATTATGCGATTTCAGAATTTAACATATCCTATCTTTTCACTGTTTATAGGCATGGTGCTTTTTGCCTGTGGACAATCAACAACAGAACCAACTAATGATATGAGTGTAATAGATGATTTACAAGCTGAAGGAAAAGCAGTTGCTACCTTCGGAAATGGATGTTTTTGGTGTACGGAAGCAGTATTTCTGGAACTATCAGGAGTGGTAGCAGTAGAGTCCGGTTATGCCGGGGGGCACGTAAATAACCCTACTTACAAAGAAGTTTGTACAGGAACTACTGGGCATGCAGAGGTAATCAGAATAGCGTATGATCCTGCTCAGATTAGCTATCCTGAGATTCTGGAAGTATTCTTCAGCACACATGACCCTACTACGCTGAACAGACAGGGGAATGATGTGGGGCCTCAGTACAGATCTGTCATCTTCTATCATAATGATGAGCAGAAAATGCAGGCTGAAGCTGCCAAGCAGGCGGCAGATGAGTCTGGAGAATGGAGCAGTCCTATCGTAACGGAGATAAGTCCTATCAGTAATTATTCTACGGCTGAAGATTACCACCAAAACTATTATGCGGGACATTCTTCACAGCCTTACTGTGCTTTTGTGATAAGACCTAAGATGGATAAGTTTCGTAAGAAATTTAAAGAGAAACTGAAAGCTACCGCTAAGTAGCATTATTATAGAAAAGAGTAGAGCGGGCATCCTTATGAGGATGTCCGCTCTTTCATTTGATAGATTCAACCCAAATACGTATTACCATAGACTGAATGATCTGAAAAGGGTTGTTTGCTCATTGAATATTTATTCACCCGGTCCTCTGGGAGGAGGAAACGGTCTGTCTCTCTTCCCTCTCTTACGCCTTTTCCCAGGCCCAGGTCTGTTCTTTTTTACCTTATCCATCTGCTCTTCCGTGAGAATAGATTCAAGATCCTGAAAAAGAGAGTCTACATTTCCTCTGAAGGCCACTCGAAGGGTTTTCATTTTGTCAAAGTGCTCCTCTAAAATAGGAGATAGCTGTTCTTCTTGCTCATCTGTTAAGTCAATCCCTCTCAGCAAGCGCCCTTTGAATTCTCTCTGAATTTGTTTTTCCGTCACATTATCAATGTGGCGTTTGATCATCATTCTTTGGGTGAGAACTCCCATAATGAACCCTATCATGAGGGTGATAAAAATGATGAGATATGGTTTAAATTTTTCCATAATTCTTAGCTGTGAACCAGTGAAGCCAACCAGAGGTCTGCTAATTCTATTTCGGATGAACCCGTAAGTAGATTCCATCCCACTTCCTGTTCCTGGAAAAGCAGACTTAATAATAGGACCAGACATATTCCAAGGCACGGAATGGCTAGCCTGGAAAAGGCCGGAGTCAAAGAAGGCAATCCTACAGGAAGGGCTTTCTCCTCTCCAAGTCCGTCTATCTTATTCATGACTCTAGCACTGAAGAAGGAGCGGAAACTATGTGTCTGGCTACCCAAAGCACTTCTGAATGCTATGAATGTTTCCTGTTCTTCCTTCAATTCAGGGAATTCTCTAAACCCTTCCTTCAGTTTTCGCTGATCCTGGGGAGACAAAGGTTCGTCCAGAGAACGAATCATGAGATGTCTGATATGATCTAAATTTCCCATCCTTTTAGCGTTTCTTTCAATTTTTTCTGTGCTCTGGCTAGTCTGGAAAGGACAGTACCAGAGGGGATTTGTAAAATATCTGCCGTTTCTTGGGTGCTATACCCATCTATAAACCTCAGCACTAAGACAGATCTGTAGCGTTCGTCTATCTGTGAAAGTGCATACTGTAAAAATTGTTGGGTATCTCGCTGGTCCTGATTGATTCCTTCCTCCTTTAATTCGTACACCTCTTTAGATTCTTTCTGGAAGAGGCTGATCCATCTGCCTCGCTTTTCCTTCTTGATCGCATTGAGGGATAAATTTATCGCAATGCGAGTCAGGTATGTGCCTAACTGAGATTCTCCCTTAAACTTGTGCATGGACTTATAGAAACGGATAAACACCTCCTGTCCCACATCCTCTGCCTCCATTCTATCCCCCAGCATTCCCTTGACCGTACCTGCCACTTTCCCTTCATACCTTTCCACCAATTGCTTGAAGGCATGGTCATCGCCATCTTTGGCCATGTCCAGAAGTTCAAGATCTGTAAGCTTAGAAGGTACCGCCACAGGCATTTACGTCTTTTCTTGTTAGACAAGCAAGATGAGGGATTTATTCCCGGGAAAGGAAAAAAAATTAGGAAAGGGCTGTTTTACTCTGTAACAGTTTTGATGAATGCTTCTGTGAGGGTGTAGTCTTTCATCTCTGCTCTGAACTTATCCATAGTACCATTAAACCTGAGTTTCCCTTTATGGATGATGGCGAGATCATCACTCAGTAGGTCTACCTCACTCATAATATGAGAAGAGAAAATGACCGTTTTTCCCTGGTTTTTGGCATCTCTAATGAGTCCAATGATATTCTCTGATGAAATCACATCAAGACCTGAAGTAGGCTCATCAAAGATAACCACCTCCGGATCATGAATCATGGTCCTCGCGATTGATACCTTCTGCTTCATCCCGGTAGAAAGCTCTCCTATGCGCTTATGTGCAAATTCATCTATGCCCAGCAGACCGAACAGTTCCTCTTTTCTTTGCTTGAATTTGGTCTGCTCCATCCCATAGAGATCTGCGAAGTACTTGATGATCTCATTGGCACTTAATCTATTGTATAGACCTGTGCTTCCTGTGAGGAAACCTATTTTCTTCCTGACCTCAGCGGATTCTGTTACTGTATCATGGCCTGCTACCGTGATCTTACCTGAACTAGGTTTCATGATAGTGGCTATCATTCTCAGGGTAGTGGTTTTTCCCGCTCCATTAGGGCCTAGTAGAGAGAATATTCTGCCTGGCTTACACTCAAAATGTATGTTATCTACAGCGAGGACAGTAGAAGTGGTTAAGCCGGCTTCCTTACGTTGCTTTTTATTTAGCTGAAAAGTCTTGCTGAGTTGTTCTACGCGGATCATAATCAGGATGAAAATTCCCCAAACATACGAATACTTCCAAATTAGAGTTTATAAATGTGAATATCACCAAATACCCCCACTTCATTTCCATAGAATTCCTGTAGACCAGGATCTTCTAACAGATGAGGGGTTCCTATGATCAGGTATTCTGCCCCTTTCTCCTTATAGGCATTTACATCATCCGGATACCTAAGCACATTATAAGAGGACCAACCTTTCCTGTTCATAAGATATAAGGTGTTGTTCGGACTTATGTCTATAAGGCTGATTACTTTTTTGTCTTTGGTAACGCCTACCTCAGTTAAATACTCTTTAAATCCAGGATCATAGAAGTTGAGATTCTCTCTAGTATGATATTCTGGCCTATGATATCTTTTGTGAATTTCAAAGTCTGCGTAATGTACACTGTAAGCCACTACCAGCGTTACTAGAAATTGAAACACCCAGGATGCGTTTACGTGAGAAAAATCTTCCTTGAATACCTGAGCAGCATGGACAAACAGCCAGGCAGGATATAATAAGGTGATGGTGATGTAGTAATCGTGAATGTTGAAGTTCCAGAACCATAGGAGAATGTAGGTAAGGGTCCCCAGGAACATGAGTAAGTTGATGCTAAATAGCAGTCGGAAGCTTCTGCCCTTTCTCCTGAAAGTATAGACCATCAGAAAAAGGTTCAGTAGATGCAGAAAGGGCATGAAGGAATTCTCCAGATGAATGGCGAACACCTGATAAAAGATATAGTAGAAGTCGTTTTGGCTGATGTCCGTAATAGGATTGATGACATTCAGGAAGTAGTAGGATTGGTTTTTGATGCTGTAGCTGTTGGCATATACATACCATGCGCCTATCAGAAGCACTCCCCCCAGAAAAGCAGCAGCCTTCTTCCACATATTTCCATTGAAGATAGGCTGATTAGCCTTTCC
>JBCDBC010000125.1:0-9062 GCA_039184535.1 Bacteroidota bacterium
AATGCCTTTATCAGTGTTAACTCTCCAAATCTTGGCACTCCTTTAGCAAAAAATGTAGCGGCTTTTTTTAAATTTTTAGGAAAATTAAGTATCCCCTTTGAAATTGATCCAGTCTTAAAGTTTTACATAAATGTTCTTTTGCTGGGGTTGGGAAACGTGCCGACACGGGGGCTAGAAAGCCAAAGTCCCACCGATAGGGACCTTCAGAAGCTAAATAAAGAATATAATCAGTTAAATACTGAGAATCATTATTTTTTAGGAACCCAAAATGATAATTATTTCCTGATAGATGACATTACATTCAATACTGATAATGATGGAGTAGTGCCTACAAATAGTATGTTGGGAGTATTAGGAGATAATTATGGGTATAAAGGTGAGGAACTTAGGGTTAAAAAAGAAAATAGATTGATTGTAAAAGAAGATGAAGGTGGGTGTGTACATGGGCAGCAATATCGTACTATACTACTTCTTGATAGAATTACTGAAATTCTAGTCCAATAACTCTAGTAAATTCCTCAAACTTAATTAGATCAACTCCTAAAAAGTAAGCCATCTCATTTTGAGATGGCTTCTCTATTTCAGTTATTATTGTATCACTCAATTCCACTCTTCAGCCGCCTCAGCAAAGTCTTCCTGAAATGTAGTCGTGTGCCACATCAGCCAGATCATTCTATGGGATATCTGTCTGGCGACTTCCTCATCGCTGGGGTAGTTGACCCCCATGACTTCCCGTGAGAACCCAATCTCATAGGCCAGGTCAAGGAATTCTGTTCTTTTTTCAGGGATTAGCTCTGCCAAAATGTAGGCTTGTGTATAGGCCCAGAGCGTGTGTCCACTAGCAAAAGAAGGAGAGCCAATTTCCCGTAGGGGATCCAGCTTGGGTTCAAGTTGATAAGGCCTGGCGCGTAGTAGGTGATATTTTACCGCAAACTCCATCAGGCGCATGTCATTCATGGCACCTTGCAGCAGCTTGGTGGTAGCAGGAAACTGCTCAGGGGTATGATGCTCTCCCATGACTTCTCTCACTTCAAAGAAGAGATTAGCCAGGTTTTTCTCATAAGAAGGATGGGAGGGAAGGATTGCTGATGTTGGCCAGTACCCGATTCTGGCTATGTCCATCACCCTCTCTATTTGTGCTGGTGTTCGTTTAGCTTGTAACTCCAGGAGGAAGTCCAGCTCCGCACGAGTCTGGTCTGAGCTATTGGCAGGAAAATTCACCGCCTTTACTAAAAAATCTACCTGCTCACTACTGAGATAATGGGGCTTTACCAGGGAGTAAAGTAAAGTGCTATTCCGGTATTCTTCAGGAGGATATATAATTTTATCCAGTTCCGCTCTTTTAGTAGTGGGTTCGGAACTCAGCTGAGAGAACTCCAGGTAATGGTTTTTAGCAGCCTGCTGAGGCGCTATGGAAGAAATCTGTCCAATCAGCTGAACGAATAATCCTACTGGAAGCAGGCTGAGTAAAAATGGGGTTTTCATGATTTATTCTACTATGAAGTTTCTCTTACGACGAGGGTTCGTTTGAAAAGACGCATTCAGACTTAGGTTAATATGACTAACTTAGCCTACTTACATCTGATATCCATTCCTGAACATTATGATTCCAAAAGAGCCCGTTACACCTAAACCTGCTTCAACTGTATTGGTAGGTAGAAATGGTAAGCAAGGATTTGAAGTATTGCTGTTGCTACGAAATAAAGCTTTGGCTTTTGCAGGAGGCGTATGGGTGTTTCCAGGAGGGAAAATTGAGAAGGATGAATTGGAAGCAGCAGCTAATGAAGAGGAGGCAGCCAAGCTAGCGGCTGCGAGGGAAGCCAAGGAGGAGACAAACCTGGAGGTAGATCAAGAAAGGATGATCTTTTACAGGCATTGGACTACCCCAGCCATAGAACCCAGAAGGTATGCCACCTGGTTTTTCTTTGCCGGGATAGAGGATGATAGTGCTAGCGTGACGGTTGATGACAGCGAGATTAAGGAGCATTTGTGGATTCACCCGCAGACTGCCCTGGACCAATTCAAAAATGGCCAACTAGCCTTGATGCCACCTACCTTCATCAGCTTACAATTGATCAGACACTGTCAATCTGTAGAAGAGGCGGAGGAAAAAGTGAGGCAGGAAACACCTGTATTTGTGGAGCCAGTACTGATTGTACAAAACAAGGTAGCCACTATCTTGTACAAGGGAGATGCCGGTTATACAACGGCTAATCCTGACCTGCCCGGTCCACGCCATCGCCTCATAAATGATTTTGCCAACAGGAAATCAAGGTTTGAGTATGAAGGCTGTGATGAATTTCCCCCAGTAAACGGAGGAGATATTTATTTCTCTTAGGAGAATGGAGGGATGCGTTCTCCTACGTCTTCCCGGTGGGGCTGTAGGGGATTGCCAGAAGGGTCGGCCGGGATCTCAGGCTGTATTGTCCTAACAGGAGATAGCGGCTGACCCTACAATCCATATGCATTACCCCACCGCTATGACGGGTATTTAGCTTTACTAAGCTCCTCTACTTCAGCACACATTTGAGGATTGGCAAGCTTCCGCTTAACAACTGGATGGTTGTGGACTCCTGTCCGCTGACAATTCAGCTACCTGACTAAGCCGTCCAGAAATCTCTTGTAGCCTTAGCCACTGCTGGTAGAAATAGGGGAGAGTAATGACACTTTCTGTGTATTGGAACACATACATGACCAGGGCAAACACATATCCAATATCTCCATGCTGTACAGCCCAGCTAATAGCGAGAATCAACAGGCCTATCACTAGCAGCCAAACAATAGCGAAATTGACGGTTTCCAGATCTGAAAGCTTGATGTTCCACTTCATCAGCTTGGCCAAATGGTCCTTCATTTGGCCTTGATCCCGGCTTGCCAACACATTGACTTGCTGTTCCATGGTATCATTGTAGCCTGTGTTGTATTGGAGGGTTTTTCTTTTAGATAGGGCGTATACTCCCAAGACCACCAGTAGAAGTATGAGACAGCTAAGAAATATTCTCAAGTCTATGGCAGCAAGTATGAATAGGATGCCTCCCAACCCAATCAGGCTCATCACAATCTGCGGAATGGAATTCTCAAAGAACTCTACTAGTTCTCCCAGCATGTTCAACCTGGCTGTTTGCTCAGAGAGAGGGGATGCATCTTCAGAGCCGAGTTCTTGTCCCAATTCTCTGAATATATGTGCGTAA
Organism: Bacteroidota bacterium; assembly: GCA_039184535.1. Taxonomy (GTDB): domain Bacteria; phylum Bacteroidota; class Bacteroidia; order J057; family J057; genus JBCBKZ01. The sequence goes on from JBCDBC010000125.1 coordinate 3,192, forward strand.
AACCTGGAATCCAGAAATCTTCTCAAAGATCCGAAGAGTAGGCTAGCTACCCCCAGTGCACCGAGTAGAATCATGCCCTTTGGTGTTCCATCCATGGTGTCATTGATGGCATAACCGATGAATAAGGGAAATAGAATAGCCAATAGGCCTTCCACCAAAACCAACAAAAAGGTCAGGCTGATTCGGAGTCGAAACCGTCGGAAGATTTTCTGTAAAGACATGTGATCATAATCTTTTGTATTGGAGTCCAGCTAGGGAGGAAGAAGAGGTGGGTTTACCGGTTGATAAGATTCCCACCTCTTTATGCTATTTTCTGACTTGTCTAAAGGCTTTGGTTATCAGGTTTCCATCCAGGAGGTTTCAGAAGGAGAAGGAGCTTGTTCTTCCAGCCTTTGGTGTCTTTCATGGAGTTGTATAACCTTCCAATCCCGTGAAAGAATACCTTGATCGGATTGGTGGAATGTATGGGTTTATCCAGACCGTAAATGACTTCTTCCACTTCTGGCTCAAAAGTCCCAAAGAGTCTATCCCAAATGATTAACATCCCCCCATAGTTTTTATCCCAGTATTGGCGGTTAGACCCATGGTGTACCCTATGGTGTGAGGGAGTATTAAAAATGTATTCTATGGGCTTCGGAAGCTTTCCAATAATCTCAGTATGGAGAATAGCCTGGTAGGATTGAACAAATAATTCAGAGAGTAAAACCAGAAGCGGATCAAAGCCCAGCATCACTATGGGTAGAGAAAATAAAATGGGGAAAATAGAATCCAGCGGGCCAAATCTGTAAGCCACTGACATATTAAAATGAGGAGAACTATGATGTACCGTGTGGGTAGCCCATCCTACTCCGACTCTATGCATCATTCTATGATCCCAGTAGTAGGCAAAGTCTGCCAATAGTACACAACAGACGAGGGTAATCCAATTAAGCGGGAGATGAGGTAAACTCATATGCGCATGTACCCAGAAGTATACCTTGGTCATGAAGAGAATCCCCAGTACATACTCAATTACCACAAAGGCACCCTGGGTGATTACATTGGTTATGGAGTCAAAAATCAGGTCCTTATTCAGGCGATTGAGAAAGCCATAGCGGATCAGTTCTAGTAGGAAGAAGGGGATGATTACGTAAATCAAGCTCAGGTCATTGAATATATAGAACCAGTATTCCACCGCTTCCCATTTCAGGTCGTTTACCAGAAAGTCTATCATCTTATTGAGTTATTTTTTGCCAGGTTTCAGTATCAGTGTAGCCGTAATAATCATAGGAGATGATAAGCTCTCCACTTTTCGATAACCTTAACCCACACTCGATCTCATATTTCTCTCCCTCATACTCTATGTAGTAAATCCCCTTTCCTTTTGGATTCTCAAAGGAAGAAATGGCGATAGCGAGGGTGTTGTCCTCCATAGAATCACCATTCTCATCAGTAAGTTTGACAGAGTAGGCTTTCACTTTACCTCCTTCTTGCCGGAATTGATAGAGAATCTGTCCGGTGAACTCAGCACTCTCGTAGGACGCTTTCCAGGTTCCTATTAAGGGAGAATAGATCGAAGCTGGCTGAGTTTCTTTAACGTCCGATTTCTCTTCAGTTAAATTGGTTTCTTCTGATACCTCATTCTCTTCGCTGACAACAGTATGGGTTTCTTCATTTGGTTGGAGGTAATTTGCAAACAAATGGGGAACCCCCGCCAGGACCGTAATGATGAGAATACTAATCAGGGCTAGCTTTGTATGTTTCATGATAATTGAATTAAGAATTGAACATACAACAAACATATAGCACCAGATGACAGGATCTTTTGACATAGATCAAAAGATGGCTCTTGGGGTACAGACTCTCGTGAAAAGGGTGGATTTTGTATCGGAGGATTTTATTTGTTGCTGCGGATTCGGCTCAGTGTCTCTTGAGAAACCCCCAGAAAGGAAGCAATATGTCCTAACTTAATTCTCAACTCGATATCTGGGAAAAAAGATAAAAGGAGGTCATACCGCTCCTTTGCAGACATAAACATATACCCACGCGAGTAGTAATCCACAAAGGCTAATTGCTCCTCAGCGATGATTCTACCTAGTCTCTGGAAGGCAGGAAAAGTGTCCATCAATGTATGGTAGCTGGTATAATCAATGGAATAAATCAGGCTAGGTTCAAGGGTTTCCATGGTTTCTAAGCTGGCATTCTTCTCATGGAAGCTATACCAACTGGTAAAAAACTGGTTGGGGGTATAAAACCAGGAGCTGACCTCTTTATCTTCCGCATAATGAAAGGATCGAACCATACCTTCTTCGAGGAAGAATAGCTTTTGGACATATTGCCCTTCCTTAATCAGCACATGATTTTTGGGAAACTCCTCTGCTATAAAGTGTTCCTCAATTACTCCATGGATTTCAGGTGTGAGGTTTATTTTGCTCCCTATGTTTTTCTTTAGATTATTCACAGAATGGGTGAGAATGTAAGTGTTTACTAATCTCCCAGAAGTTAAGGCAAATTAAGATTGAACAAAAAATGTTAGTGAATCCAGGAGAAAGGGGGTAGCATTCTCTGTGGTAAAAGTTTCTACTGAAAGCCATTCTGCGGAGGAATTATCTTCTCCCATGAGAATCTGATGATTCTGTGGACCTACCTGACAAGGGAAGACCTTTCCGGTATGAAGAAGGCAATCAGTTTGGTCATACTCGAACGTAGCTTCCATATCTACAGGAGAAGAGATTTGGGAAACTTCTCTACCTGTTTCTTCCATAATTTCTCTATTCAAGGTTTCTTCAGCTGTTTCTCCCTTTTCTGGGCTTCCTCCTGGAAGATCGTATCTCCCTGTATAGGGGCCTCTGGTTTTTACTACTACCAATATTTCTGCGCGCTCATTGAGAATGAAACCATATACCCCATAATGTCTGTGAGTAATCTTTTTTTGGGCCATAGGCGTATGTTACAAATTTCTCTTTCTCTAGGCTACTCCTTCTTTTAAGGGCTCATCCTGTATAGGTTTCCCTTAAATGATGTATGTGAATTATCATCCCTTAGGAATGGATTTTCTTATGAGAGGAAGCCAAATCCTATTCTACTAGCAGCTTCCTTACTTTCTCTATATCTGGATGGGTAATACCAGCTGCTTCTAACTCTCCTAAATCTGCTAGGAAGACTTCCTTGAAAGCGGAGTACCTTTCATCTACCCAGGCTTTGTCTTTCCAACTCTCGTAGAGGGATTTAGCCTCTTCCCATTTTCCCTGGAAAAGTAGAGAAGATGCAAGGTTAGAAATTACCCCCGTAGATTCGGGAGATAAGGTTAGGGCTTTTTGGGCAGCCTCTTCAGCTTCTGAGAAAGACTGGACAAATAAGGCATACCATGATAGGTTATTATAAGCGTTAGCCAGGTTTAGAATAGCGGTTGGGTTTTCAGGAAAATGATCTGCAACAATCTTGCAGTGATAGATAGCCTTTTTTAGTAATGGGTAGTTTTTCTCTGGATCAGTTTCCAGTATACTAAGGTGGCTATATACAAGAAAGAAATTTTCGTGTACCTGTATGTCTATACTTTCACTGGGAATTTGCTCAAAAGCTTCCTGAGCCTTGAGGAGGTAGGTTAGGGCAGAATCAGCTTGCTTATTCTGGAAGAATTGCCACCCTCTATTGTCAAGTGCTTTTCCCTGAGCATCTATTCTGCTTAATTGTTGGATTTTCTGCCTTGCTAGCTGTACTAACTCTTCATCTCCTTGTCCATAGCTTTGATACACAGAATCTACCAGCTGAAAAGAATGTATGGCTTCTGGTAGCTTTATAAGAGAAGCATATGTTTCTCCAAGTTCATAGTAAGTAAGGAAGAGACTCAGGCCAAATTTCTCGGGATCCTCATTCGTCAAATAAGTGTCTATTTTAATCGCTTTCAGAAGGTAAGGAAGGGACTTTCTATATTCATTCTGGTCCAGATACAGCATGGCTAAGTTATACTGTACAAAAGAGAGTTTGGGATAGAGATGGACTGAAGCCTGTTCATTTAACTCTTGGAATTGGGCAGTAGCCTTTAGTCCCGTTTCTTCAGCCTCTTGAAGCATATCTAGTTTTATATAGGCAAGACATAGATCCAGTAGGACAGAAGAAAGCTGTGTATGTGAGTCATTAGTTTTTCTTGAGATTTCTTCAAGCAAATCCCCTGCTTCAGTAAAATTAGTGACAGCCTTAGGATAAGACTTGAGGTAATAGTATGTATTTCCAAGATTTGTGATAACCTCAGCTAAGAATAACTGATATCGCTCTGGATTTTCCTGATGTAGTTTTCTGCTGATACTTAATGCTTCCTGGTAGGAAGCTAAAGCTTTGCTTTCATCATCTACAGAAAAATAGACAGATCCCAGTGTATTAAGGATAGTAGCCAAGGTAGGGGTATTGCGCTGAGGATTATCATCAGCTAATTTTCTGGCAAGAGCTAAATAGTCCTCAATTATTTTTACCGCAGTAAGCATCTGGCCTGGATCCATGTCTTTATTTATACCGCCAGAACCATTGATTAAGCTCCCTAGCTGGCTAAAAACGGCAGAAATGGAGGCCCCGTATTGTTGTCCTTCCTCCTGGGCTAGCTTAGTTGACATTTCTACTGCCTTAAGTAGGTGGTCTTGGGCCTCTTCAACAAGGCCGAGTTCTTGATAGGCTAGACCAATCTGGTAGGTTGTCAATGTAAGCTCAGAAAGATTCTGAGGAGGTTTTTGCTCAGCTAGTTTTTGTTCAATGCTAAGAGATTTCTGAAGGTATCCAAGGGCTTTCTGGAAGCGTTCTAGCTTCATATAGGCTAGCCCTAGGTTTCTAAAAGAGGCTGATACTCGACCCTGATAGAGTTGGGGGTTTTCACTAGCCAGCTCCTTATAAAGTTGTAAGGATTTCTCGAATACAGGGAGGGCTTTAGGTACACTTTTCTGGTCAAGTAAAGCTAAGCCCAAGTATAGGAGTCCTGTCGCAAGTTCCACTTTCTTATCAGCTAGACGAACTAACCTATTTGCATACACGAGTAGCAACTTACTCTGGGCCTGATAGTGTAGAAACACACAAAGGCCCAGTAAATGATTAAATTGTGTAGTATCTGCTTCTACTGCTTTTATAAGGTAGTCCTGGGCTTTTTCAAGCTGAAGGTTGGTAATAGCCATATCCGCAGCTTTCAGAAGGGCGTCTATATCTTGCTGATTGGCCTCTTGTAAATCTTCTATCAAGATCCTTCTGGATTCGATTCTGGTCATGATCTTCTCAGCATCTAGTACTTCCAATGCTTCCTCTACGTTTCCTTGTTGGTATAGCTGCATAGCTCTAGTGAGCTCTGAAGAGGCTAAAGCAGGGTCAAAACGGGCTAATCTGGCTGCTAGAGAGTCAGCCATGTTTTCTGCTTTGTCTCTTTCACGTGTCAGTTTAGCTATAGACTCATAATCCATTTTTTCGGCTAGCGCCTTCACATCCGTGTCATACTGAACCTTAATATTTCTTCTTACCTGAATGCCATAATGAATACCAGCCAGACTATCTCTATCCTTCGAAAGACACATATAGATGGCAATTTCTTCCTTATCCGTATCTGGGATTCTGGGTTTCGTAGCCTCTCTATTGATCACCGAATACCCTCTTTTTAATAAATTGAGTGTAAGCAGTTCCCCTCTTTGTTTTCCCTGAACAGGGACCTTGAATAAGCCAAATCTGTCTGTGGTCTGATCACTAAAATCTTCTACTCTAATGGCCACATCAGCAAGTCCCATTTCTGTCAATCCATCATGTACTTTCCCTTTTATCACCTGTGCATGAAGGGTAGCTTGTGTACAGAGAATAATGAGAGATAAAATGATTTGTCTCATAAGGAAGCACTTGGTAGATAGATGGAGAAGAGGTCTGTTTCAT
>JBCDBC010000126.1:0-9060 GCA_039184535.1 Bacteroidota bacterium
CACCTTTTCAGCATATTCGGGATTAAGTCCACAGGGGGTCGCCACATCTATGAATGCTGCCCCTCTAATCTTCCCCTTATTTCTCTGGGCAAGTTCTGAAGCATAAAAACTCCCAAAGGAATGGGCTACCAAAAAGTAAGATTCTCTATATCCTAGCTTTTTCAAGACCCTCTGCAAATCTTTAACTTCTTGCTTGAAGGAAATTCTACTAGTATTTATTCCACTCTTCCCTAAGCCTGCTCTATCATATCTGATGAGGGTTGCACCCGTGGCTTCATAAATTTCCTTGAATAATGGCTCCCAAACAGATCCGTCATCTCCGTTTCCTGCCTCAAAGAGAATGGGAGTGCCTTCTCCTTGGAGAATGTTTACATGTATAGTATGATTTCCAAGATTGATCAGAGTATCTAATTCCTGGGACTGGGCTTTAACTTGGAGGAGGAGAACTACAAGAAAGAGTAAGTAAATGTGTTTTCTCATGAGGCGTACATATAGGTTATTGAATACCAATGTACATCATCACATCTGCACTCTGGACCTTATTGATCTAGTGAGAGAGACTGTTGGTCGATTTGAGTCATTAAAGAAGCCCAGCACTCAAGTACTGGGCTCATAAGTTTTTCCATTATCCCGTCATTTTAATGGTGGGAACTAAAGGAACCTACCCTACTCCTCCCCTCGCATGGCCCCTTCTGGATCTTCCGTTTTCTCTTCTTTCTTAAGTAGCACTTCTATTCTGTTCAGTTTCTTATTAAGCATATTTACCTGAGCTGTCATGCGATCCTTCTCTTCCACAAGCTGATTAATTAACTGCTGCTGCTCTTGCATTCCTTTAATGAGGACGGGTACCAGCTCAGCATAGTTAAGGCCCATGAGTTCTTTCTCGTTCTCAGGAACTTCTACTACTTCCGGAATTACCTCCAGTACCTCTTGTGCAACTAAGCCCAGCCTGATTTGGTCATCTTTTTCTCTCTTCCAGGCATAACTTACAGGTCTTAGCTGGTTGATTTCCGTTAGGCCATACACTAAGTCTTGAACGTTCTTTTTGGCTCTTATATCTGAAGTGCTGATGGCGCCATTAGCTGTAAAGACTGTTCGCCACCGTTTTCCATAGTTTCCAAGATCCTTCATATTGGTTTCATCGGGGATCATACTTCCGCCGAACATATGCCATTCTCTTCCATCTATATTGTAATAGACTATGCCGTCTCTATTCATCGCCTCCTGAAATTTCTTCCCTACCTTGATGTAATGCGCAATGCCTTCATTCTGAATTTTGAGCCTACCTGAATTTATAAAGGCATCCCCTTCTATATGGAGCTTCTCCTGCGGACTTTGAGTCCCTATCCCTACTCTATTGTCATTTCCGCTAATCACCAGGGTATTGTCATCCAGATTTAGGTCAAAGTTGTTATGGGAGACTCTTCTGTTCCCTGTTAAGGTTCCATTTGTGGTAAAGAAAGATTCTGAAGACTTACTGGCTAGCTCCGCCAGGGCCGTTTCCACATCTTCCCCCGCAAAGTTGTCTCCAGGATCAGAAATGTCTATTTCCACTGCCATCGTACTTCCTCCGGTTGAAATGGGAGAATTGTTGGTCAGCGTAAGCATATCAGATGGTCGGATCTTGCGCAAGTTCCCATAGGCATCTGTAGTTACCAACATATCGGATTTTGATCCGTTGGCCATGCTCCTTACCCTAAGGTCTCCCATGATGTCCAGTCGGGCTGAAGGAGAAGGAGTCCCCAAACCGATCTTATCTGCGGAAGCGTCTACCACTAGCAGGTTAGGATCATTATTTCCTTTGATGGAGAAATCTATGTCCAGACCGTCCTGATTGAAAATCGTAGTGTTAGCCATGAGGCTCAGCCTATCCTGATTCCCTACCCCATCATTGCTGAAGGACAGGGGATTTCCTCCTAATATGACCCTCCTGGCAGAGGTGATGGCCTGATCTTCCGTAGCGAATACTTTGGAAAGGCCGGGCAGATCTATGCTATTGCCTCCTGAGATGGTGAGCCTGTTTCCGGTTAAGGCGAGGGTCTGGTTACCTGAACCGGGACCTCCTGACCCGACCACTCTTTCCAAACTCATTTTACGCAGGTTTCCGTTTTCATCTGTAGTCACAAGACTGTCTGTAGTAGAGCCGCTTGGTAGGAGCCTGATTCTGGTGAGCCCATTGATGTCCAGGGTTTGGGTGGGATAGTTGGTGCCTATGCCCACGTTGCCCATGAGATAGGCGTTATCTGTGTTGGAAGTAGCAGGTCTATTGGTGCTGATGGCATACCAGGGAGAACTTCCTCCAGATACACTTGCTCCCGCTGAACCACTGGTAGAGAGAAAGCGGAGAGGTAAGTACCGTAAAATCCCCAATGCTGGATCTACCACAACTACCGCACTATCACCCGCCTGCTGAAGTCTGAGTTTTTCCAATCTGATAGGATCTGGGTTAAGCACATTGATATCCGGAATGATGTGTAAGGGGTGTGTAGGATTACGGGTTCCTATCCCTGTATTCTGTGCATATAGCTCAGAAAAGCAGAGACACACCAACAACAATACTAAACGAAAGCAGATTGAATGCCACATAAGCTAAGCTTGGGTAAGTGTTAGCGGGGATGCGTGGCCAAACAATGATAAATGTGGAGTTAAAGGGGGAGGATACAAAGGGGAAAGGAGAGGCTTTCTTTCATGGACTGGAAAATTAAGATTAAGACAAATAAGCCATTCTCCTAAAACAATAAGCTCCGGGTATAAACCCAGAGCTCATGATCTGTTTTGTATGGAAGCCATCTTCTCTCTCAGCACTTATCCTACAACTCTTCCAGATTATATTCTTTACCGGTTTTGAGGTCGTAGATGATGTAGGTATTCATGTCCAGGGCCATTTCTAACTTCTTATCCACCACCTTCCCCAATGCAGGTGCATAAACCAACCCACAGGAAGTATCTTCTATGACATGATCCAGCGTTAGCTTAAGCATGCGTGGCTCCTCTTCAGTGAGAAGATTCGGCATGGCTGAGCTCTTGACCTTGGCTACCATATACATACTTGTCAATCTTAACCATGAACTGATCAAGTCTCTCCTGATCAGTGTCAGTAGTGGGAGCATTGATGATCCAAAGAGAGAGGAAGAATACCAGCAAACTTTTCATAGCCTTAATTTTTCTAGGAGATAATGGAAAAATGAACCAACATCAAGCTATTTTAATGGTAGATAGTATACAAACAATCCTCTCTCTTAGCGTAAAAAATACTCCATGAAAAAATTCCTCAAAATATTCGGTATAAGCTTACTAGCCCTCATCCTGTTAGGAGTAGGCTTTATCTCCTATGTGGTGTACAGGGCTAAGTACGGTATGCCCTTTTACGACAAGACCCCGCCTGAATTGGCCGAACAAACGGCTGAAACCAGCATTCTCTTATTCTCTAAAACCAATGGTTTCCCACATACAGAGGCGATAGAAGCTTCCATCCCTGCCTTTACAAAAATGGCCGCTGACAACGGATGGGATTTAGTAGAGACCAATAATGCCGCTGTCTTTAATGAGGATCAGCTTTCCCGTTTTGATCTGGTCATATGGAATAATGCCACAGGTAAGAACCTCACAGATGAACAGCGCGCCGCCTTCAAAGCATACATGGAAAATGGAGGAAAGTTCATGGGCATACATGGGGCAGGGGATGATTCCCACCACTGGGATTGGTATGAGAATACGCTCATAGGGGCGCATTTCTCCCATCATGGCATAGGGCCACAATTTCAAGAAGGGACTATTAACTTGGAATGCGATTCTGTCAATTTTTCACTTTGCGAACCTCTACCTACTTCCATCACCCGTACGGACGAATGGTATGTATTTTTTGATAACCCAAGGGATGCTGGATTTACGGTCTTGTATACCCTGGATGAAGCTGACCTCAATATGTCTGTCAATCTACCCTTCGGCATTGGAAAGGATAAAAACTTTGGGATGGGAGATGACCACCCTATGGTATGGTACAAGGACCTCCCGAATGGCGGAAGAACTTTCTATTATGGCATGGGGCATACAGGAGCTACTTTTCAGGAGGCAGATCAACTTCAGATTTTAGAACAAGGAATTAAGTGGGCGGGGAAGATAGAATGAGGGGGATAATGATGAGTGAGAGAATTTTGAATGATTGAGTGAGAGAAATACAGGTAAGGACGAAATATTTTTCGTTCCCTTTCCTTACCGTAATTTTGTGGAGAGCATGTATCCTGCTACCTCAAAGCCGGCAGCTTCCAGACAGGCGCGGGAAGTTTTGTTGGATAAATTGCATCTGGCGGCAGGAACTCTTCCAGCCAGATAGCATTCTTTTTTAATTTCCTGGACCAGGTATCTGCCATAGCCCCTGTTTCTACACTCAGGAACTACTTTCATGAATACATCTGCGAAAGGGGGATTGTAGTGGAAGAGAAAGCCCCCACTTCCAATGATTCTCCCTTCTTTTTCTAGTACAAAATCTCCTGCTGGCTCATTCTTATCCCCCAAGACTTCATCCCTCTCCCTTCTCCGCCTGAACACAACATCCTTTTTCTGAATGGTAGTTTGTCTGCTTTCCTGGAAAAGGACCACATCCGTATTCACAGGCTTTCCAAACTCATATAACATACGAGACATAAACCCATCATTGCTCTGTGCCTCAGCATGAGTAGCCTTTGATATCAATTTAAGTTCGGTGAATACTTTTTTTGACACGCTCCTGTAAGCAGGAAGGAGAAAGAATTCAAAAATGGTGTCCCTATCTGTTAACTCTTCAAAGCCTTTAATGGATCCATAACCTACCATCTGTCCTGAATCGAAGAACCCATACTCATCCGCCCAACCTCTTTCGTGGCAGGCGTGGTAACGTGATTGTGCATTGAGCTTTTGCAGGTATAAGGCACGTAGGCCCAAAATTTCTTTAGGGTCTACTTTTGCTAGGGATACATTCATGGCGACGGCGCTAAGACTACTTTTAGGTATCCATTATCATACCATTATTTCACTATTCCAAATTTATAGATACAGGTTGAATAATAAGTTTCTCCCGGCTCTAGCAAGGTAGTGGGAAATTGAGGCTGATTTGGGCTATCTGGAAAGTGTTGGGTTTCCAGACAAAAGGCTGTTCTGTAGTCGTAGGTTTTTCCGTTTTTGCCTTTAGTAGATCCATTCAGGAAGTTTCCTCCGTAGAATTGAAGGCCCGGCTCATTGGTGTATACTTCCATGACTCGGCCTGAGACAGGTTCTATCACTTTGGCTGCAAAGTTCAGTCCCTGCAGGCTTTGGTTGAGGACAAAGTTATGGTCGTAGCCATGCCCTCTCTTAAGTTGCTCATGGTCCTCCTCTATTCTGCTTCCTATGGAGGTAGCCTCCTGGAAATCAAAAGGCGTATTCTCAACGGAGGTAATTATGCCCGTAGGGATGAGCCCTTCGTCCACTGGTGTATAAAAAGCCGCATTTACCTGAAGGAGGTGATCATTGATACTGCCATTGCCTGCTCCCTTGAGATTGAAGAATGAGTGGTGAGTCAGATTCACATGGGTAGACTTATCGGTACTAGCCTCATAAGTTATTTTTAGCTCATTGGCGTCTGTGAGTTGATAGACTACTATTATCTCCAGTTTCCCGGGATAACCCTCTTCCATGTCCCCTGAAGTATAGCGCAGCTCCAGCGTCTGTTTGTCTATCTGGTTCGCTTCCCACACCACCGCATCATATCCTTTATTTCCACCATGAAGATGGTTCTCATTGTTATTGGTAGCTAGTGTATAGGTCTGACCCTCTATTTGAAACTGTCCTTTGGCTATTCGGTTTCCATACCTTCCTACCAAGGCACCCAGGTATTTCTCCTTAGCAACTAAGTAGTCATCCAAAGACTCACAGCCTAGTACCACATCCTCAAACTTGCCCTGCCTGTCAGGTATCCATAATGAAACCACCTTTCCGCCAAAGTTGGTGATTTCAGTCAGTAGGCCATTTGCATTCTCCAGGGTGTAGAGGCTGACCTGTTTTCCATTGTGAAGCTGCTCAAAACGGCTTTTGTCCTGCCTGACAATTTCTTCCTGAGCAGTTAGTCCAGTGCATGACAACAGCAAACAGACGAACATAGGTGCGAGTACTCGGCAAATTCTCATAGGTATAGGGTTACATATTCCTTTCAGATAAGGATGAATATAGCATGAGAATATACCAGATTTCTGTTAAGAGAAGTAGTTCTCCACTCCAAGCCTGAGCATTTCTACCAACTCCCCCTCCATATAGGCATACTCATCAGGTATGTCCAGCACCACTAGTTCTGGCAGATCTACCTCCCTATAGGTCTTATGGATCCGCTTCTTATGAGCAAACTCCATCATCATGACTACATCTGCCCATTCTAGATCCTTCTGATTGGGTTGGTGGGGACTTCCAGGGCTTAAGCCCGCAGATTTTACCTGCATCCTCGTATCACTTCTGTAGAGGAAGGCAGCTGTTTTACTTCGAACTTTATTCTTCCCACATACAAAGAGTACTTTAAGTTGGCCTGAGTCACTCATACACCTAATTAGGTCATTTTATCTACTGATTTACTGTTGGGCCGATTGGTACAGGAACTTTAGGACATCTGTTCTACTCCCTTCATTGCTATTCTGAAGTAGGATCATCCCTACCTTTTTCTCCTTCTGCATATATAATCCGGCTTTAATTCCCGGATCATCTCCTCCATGTCCCCACACTCCATCAAAACCAGTGTACTGCCAGCAAAAACCCTGCTTCTCATTCTTATCTGTTTGATTAGTCATCATCTCTTCTATGGTAGAAGCCTTCAGGATTTGAGTGTCCTTATAGGTCCCACCATTCAGCATAGCGGTTAAAAAGTGTGATAGGTCATTTGTACTACTCCTTAGCAGTCCATCAGGATAGTTATAAAAGGAATACAGACATAAGCCATAATAGTTCCCAGCGAGAAATTCCTGATCTTCAAGGAAGAATTTACCTATTCTCTCCCTGGCCATATCCTTTATCTCTTCGGTGATATACACACTGGGACTTGCATGTGTAGAAACATCAATATTTGTGAGCATCCAGCCGGTATATGTCATGTCAAGAGGGCCAAAAATATTCTCCTGGCAGTACTGGTAAAAGGGAATACCTGTGATACTCTCTACTACACATCCCAGAACTCCAAACCCCACATTAGAATAATTCCATTCCTCACCAGGTGCATAGGAATGAAAGTTATCTGAGGTATAAAAAGCTGAATCTTCCGTGAAATAGCCATAGATCCAATCCTTCAGGCTGACCGCAGGATCTCCACAAGCATAACTGGCATCATAGGCTTCACTGTCATTGATGGAAGAGGTATGCGTAAGCAGTTGCCGAACAGTGATAGAATCCTCCGGGTGATTGGGGTTTCTGACGGTTAATTCTGGTAGATAATCACTTACATCAGCATCCAGGTCTATCAACCCTTTCTCCCGTAGCTGCATAACAGCTGTAGCTGTAAAAGTTTTAGAGACAGAACCTATGTTTAAGAGGGTATTCTCAGTAAAGAGAGTTTCTTTTTCTGTGTCGGCCACTCCCTTGGAGACGAAGGTAAGATTTCCATTAGCATCCGATCTGGCGGTAGAGATACCGGCTATATGATTCTCAGTTATATGGGCTTCCAGGAAGGTGTCAGCGTCTTGAGGAGCTTGTTCACAGCCAAAGAAAATCAGGCTTGCCCATAAAAGACATAAGATTGTCTTGAGTATTGTGTTCATCTTGTGCAATTTGAGGTGAATACTCTGTATATATTCACTTAATAGAGTGTAACCACCTACATGAGAGTAAAACAGTCTGAATATAAGGCTTTTATAGAGAAAATGATCCAAAAGGGGATGGATCCTGAGGGCTTTGTCTTCTTCAAAAAAAGAGGATTACTCCATATACAATCTCAGGACAAAGCGCACACATTTTCCTTTTTCAGAAAAAAGGAAACCATCCTGAATGCACAAAGGCAGTGGGAGAAAAAAGAGACCTATTTTCTCAGTCTTCCATCTAAAACCACTGAATCTATCAGCTGGGAAAAAGTGATGAGCACTTTTGAAACATGGCTGGACAGTTTGTAGCTATTCCTCCTTACTCTCAGGAAGAATAATCCATTCTGGTTCCCCATGATAGGCCTGCTCAAAGGTGATCTTCCTTTCCTCACTTCCATCTATCTTCATCACAAAGATGTGGTGCTCACAGTCTCTTTTTGCATGATAGGCTAATTGAGTACCATCAGGAGAACAGGCTATTTCTTCATACAACAAGGTATCAGAGGTGATGGCCTCTGTTTCCGCAGTGGAGAGTTTTACCCTGAAAATGTTGTTTTGGTTTTCTTTGGCTGACATAGTGTAGTAGAGGTAGTCTCCTTCCCCAGACCATGAGGTATATTTTTCCCGCCCGGGGGTGTAAGTCAGACGTTTTAACTCTCCATCAGCCACCCTAATGGCGAAAAGTTCATTGTTCCCATGTCTGTCAGAGATAAAGCTCACCCACTCTCCATCTGGGCTCCATTTAGGACTTCCATTATAAGAGGGATGATCCACCATGGTCAGGGTATCTTTGGTTTGTAGATCCAGGGCGAATATATGTTTGTATACACTGTCCTTGAGGGTGAAAAGAGCCATGTTTCCCTTAGGAGAAAGGATAAACTCTTTCAGTCCTGCTGTCTCTAATTGAAGTTCCTCTCCACTGAGTTTTCTGGAAAGAATGGAGAAATTGCCGGAAGTGTCTGAAGCATAATGAATGATCCTATCATTAGCCTTATCCCATTTTGGGGACCAGTCCATGCCGGGATTATCAGTGAGTTTCTGATGTGTATCACCAAGCTCATCAGTGAAATAGATGTCAAAGTTTCCGTCTCTATCAGTGATGTAGGCTACCCCATATTGGGGTTCAGGAGCCTGGCAGGCGGTAAGACAGATTAGTAAAAGGCCAAGGAAGCAAGGGATCATTCTCATTCCCTAATATGCATAAATCTCTGGAATCTTATTTCCAGTCTACTGTTACGTAGCGTTTGTTCTTTCTCATGCTTTTGGGGACAGC
>JBCDBC010000127.1:0-9059 GCA_039184535.1 Bacteroidota bacterium
AGAATTCATGCTGTTGATACAGCGACAGAATTTTCTCATTGGGAGTAGGGGGGACCAGGATGACATTAGCGGGTACCTCTTCCTCCTGTTCATACGCATAGCCCACAACCGTAAAAGTAGCTTCTGGATAGTGAGGCGCAACCTTAAATATGAGGTCAATTCCTTTCAGAATAAACCTTCTCTTATCTATGATATAGGCTACCGTGATGAAGCTGTTGGGTTTTCTCTCTCCTAGAGGCTTCCACTTATCAGGATCAAAACCATAAGGAATAGTGGTGAAGGGCCTTTTGAGTCCCTTGACAAAGTGGGTGATGCCTTGCTCTGGCTGGTCTCCCTCATAGTAAGTGTCTTTTCTGTACATCAGACTGGCATGTACAGGGGCTATGTGGTGAGAAAGCCTGAATGACATGGCCGTAAAGGACCCCATAGGCTGCCGACTGAAATTCCCATAACCAAAGGAGGGAAAGGACACACAGTCTGTTCCAGCAGAGATAATTTGGACACGCTTACCAAAAACCCTTCCGAATAAAGCTGGCAGAAAGGAATGATAACCTGAAAATTCACAGATGATCAGCTTAGCTCCCCATATGTGAAATAGCAGGAAGAAAAACTGTGGAATGAACCTAAAGAAAGTGAAGGCCTTGTGCTTGGCATCAAATCTATGGCCTGCTACTCGAAAACTTCGAAGATAAATGTCCAGGTCTTTAGCAATGAATGTGGTTAAGCTGGGATAAAAAATAAGAATCTTCGCTGGACGCGCCTGCATGAATACGTTACTTGGGATCTATGTCGAAATTAGTATAAAGATTTAATTGTCTGGATAAGTTTCTGAGAATACTGTTATGAGAGTTGATGTTACTGACCAGATCGTTATATAAGTCGTCTATGTTGCTGTTGGCTTCAGTGTAAAAGTCCTGATAGGTAGCTAGCGTTTGGTATGCTTCCTCTTCATCCACCTTATTCTTCATCACTTTATTCTCCCATTCATTAAAACCATATACTGTTTCTACAAAAGAACCTTTTTCTTTTTCAAATCTCTCTTTGATCTCATCTCTTTCACTGATCACATTTCTGTATTGACTCCTGAGGTTAGAGACACTCTCTCCTCCATAAGTCTTTCGCATTCTCTGATTGATGACCTCTAGGTCTTCTACATACCTTCTTTGGGTGATGCCCAGATTTCTGTCTATAAAAGACACTTTCTCACTGAGCTCCATCCATTGGGGTTCCAGTCTTTTGATCTGGTTAATGAGGGCCAGATCTTCTCCTCCACAGCCCATAAATAGCAGGATGCTGAGAAAGAAGAGAATGGGATAGAGAGAAATACGATGTCTGTGCATGTTTAGAAACTATTTAGTCTACCTCCATCAACGGGAAGATTGACGCCATTAATATACGCAGCAGAAGGCGAAGCCAAAAAAGCAATTGCAGCAGCTGTCTCTTCAGGGGCCCCAAACCTGCCTGCAGGGACAGAATCTTGCCAAAGTTGCGTCATTTGTTCTTCACTTATATTGGCTTTTTCTGCTCTGGTTTTAATGAGAGAGAATAGCCTATCTGTTTTAGTGAAGCCTGGCAGAACATTGTTAACCGTAATCCCGAAAGGTGCTACCTCTCTGGCCAAAGTCATGGCCCATGAATTCACTGCGCCACGGGTAGTGTTAGATACCCCCAAACCTGGGATAGGCTCTTTTACAGAGGTGGAAATGATCTGAATGATTCGTCCATAAGCAGCTTCTTTCATTCCTGGGAGAACAGCCTGTACCAACACCTGGTTACAAAGTAGGTGCATATGTAAAGCTCTCAGGAATTGTTCAGAAGTAGCCTCTGTGATAGGACCTCCAGGAGGTCCACCAGTATTATTGATGAGGATGTGGACAGGATTAGTCTCTGTTAGAAAATCAGATATGACTTCTTTCAATAGTTCAGGCTGAGTGAAGTCTGCTACCAGATATTGGTGATTTTGTGAAGAAGGCTTAGGGAGTTCAGAAAGAACCGTCTGAAGCACTCCTTCATTCCTGGCTATGAGAATGACTTCTGCTCCTAAACTAGCTAGTTCCAGCGCTGCCGCTTTTCCTATCCCCTGCGTGCTACCGCATACAAATGCTCTTTTTCCCTGAAGGTTGATATCCATGGATTCAGATTTTGAGCGAAGGTAATAAATTATCTATATCAGAAATTTGTCTGTTTGTAAATAGGCCAATACTTCAGGCTATGAAAGAAAGAGTAGGCTTATTGTTATGGTTTGTGGGCTCAAAGGAGGAATTCAATAAAAGATTTATTTTTTCCGAGGACCTATCTATGGGAAATACATATTAATTGAGTAATATGTAACAGGAATAAGGATTTAGCCGTTTAGACGGATTTTCTTATACCTCCCACTTTTAGCGTAGACTTGTACAATTTTTATTTCTCGACATTATTTGATTCCTGGGAATAACATTTTTCTCGGGCTAATGGTTAGCGAAATATGGTAAGTCTAGGCTTGGCATGTATGTTTCTATCAATCTACTGTTTATATGCCCTATCTGAAAAAGTAGAGTATGATAAAGAGGCTATCATGCTCTTTCTGGCCAATAATTCCATGGTAACGAAAGGACTTTCTGTTCTTTTTGCCATTCTGGGTTTCTGGATATTAAGTTTTGTGGTGGGAACCACAAACGGAATTATTTCTGGGGCAGTTCTATGGAGCCTACTAGCATCTTTGATATTGCTATTTGCGCCATTTAAGAATATTAATTTACTGCATGTGGGATTGGTGATCGGACTAATTGTAGGGGTTGAATTCATCTTTCTCACCTAACTGAGTTTCTATGCCTGCAAAAAAGAAATATCTCCATCAATCCGGCTGGGATAAGGCTGGAAAAGTAACCGCTGCTTTCTTCGGTGGACTATTTGCTACTATGGGCCTGCACATGGCTGCTGCTTTGTGGCTGGATATGCAAACAGTCTTTTCTACTACCCTTTATTCGTTTTTCATTATTTGGCCTCTAATGATGGTAGGGGTTTATTGGATTAGAAAGCCCTGGATCTCATGGGCGGTCATGATGGGCATTTGTCTATTCTCAGGTGTATTCATCTATCTTGGTAAAATGTAACTTAATAGTAGTTTTCTACACAACAATCTTTAACCATGGCTAAAGACAGAAGGAATTATAATGTTTTCTTCAACACTCATACAGTGAGTGGAATAGTGATTAGTGTAGGGCTTTTTGTCTGTTTCTTTGCAGGAGCTTTTGCCCTCTTTTTAGATGAAATTAACCATTGGGAAGCCAACGCCAAGCGGGAAGCATACATCATAGACATAAATTATGAACGACTCCTTACCATAGCAGAAGAGGAAGGCTATGAAATGGAGGGGAGAGATATCTTCATGCGCTATAGGGAAGGGGCAGAAAGTTATCTCCAGATAAGTGGTCAGGCTTTAAAACCTGTCATGGCAGATAGTACTAAGGAGGACTCAACAGAAGAAGCTTCTCAAGATGAGGAGAAGCCGCAAGAAATAGCTGAAAAAGATTCTCAAGAAGCGCACTCCGAAGATGTAGCAGAGGTATCATTAGAAGAAATAGCAGAAGAGTCTGTTTTAGAAACATCCGAAGAGGAAATAGTGGAGCTCGATCCTGAGGCAGCAGCATTAGCTAAACAAGATTCCATAGCTAAAGCTTCTTTCTTTCTCAAGGTAGACCCAGAAACCTATGCAGTAACGGCTAAAGAATTTGATAGAAAGACCAAAGAGTTGGGTACATTTTTATATCACCTTCACTATTTCCAACAGATTCCTACCATAGGGATATACCTGGCTGGCTTAGTGGCACTCTTTTTTGCTTTTGCTATTCTCACCGGGATCATCGTTCACTGGAATAAAATTGTCTCTAACTTTTTCACCTTTAGGCTAAAGGGAAGTGTAAAAAATCTCTGGACAGATGCCCATACAGCCCTTGGAGTAATAGGGCTTCCCTTCCAGTTTATGTATGCGGTGACAGGTGCCTTCTTTGGCCTGATCATATTCCTGTATGTGCCATTTCTTTTTATCCTTTTTGACGGAGACCAGGATAAGCTTTTCGAATTATTCAGACCCAAAGCTGAAGCGGGAGAAATAGCTTTGTTAGAAGACGCTGGGGAAGTAAGCCTTAATGCACTTGCCTGGGGAACCACGGCAGAATTTCAACCTGAAGATATAGAGTACATCACGGTACAGGTACAGGATTACAAAACGGATGAGGCTCAAATGACCATAACTACCCAGTTAGACGGGAAAAAGAATTTTGTAGCCATGACTAATACCACCTTCAGACTATCTGATGGGGCTGAAATAGCGCACAAGCCTTTGGATGAGAATACCTATGCTGAAGTAGCTCCGCTAACCATTTCCAGGCTACACTTTGCCCAGTTTGGAGGATATTTACTGAAGGCCGTATACTTTGTGCTAGCCTTGGTAACCTGCTTTGTCATCATGTCAGGCGTAATGATTTGGCTTACTGCCAGAGACAAAAAAATGTATGCCCATAAGGCTAAGTTCAATAAAAATGTAGGAGCCATTTATATGGGTTCTTCTATGGGACTATTCCCAGCAGTGGCCTTATTCTTCTGTATGGTCAAATTATTTCCACTAGAAATGGAGAACAGATATGATATTATGCCGGCCCTCTTTTTCAGCTTCTGGTTAGCATTTACTGTCTATGCTTTCTTCATTAAAAGTACCTACAAGATTAACAAACATGCTTTATTACTAGCTGGAGCGCTAGGTTTGCTTATCCCTGTGTTTAACGGACTACAGTCAGGATTGTGGTTCTGGATAGCTGCCCAGGAAGGGTATTTAGATTCCCTTTTTATAGATGTAGCCTGGATAGTTATGGGAGTTACCTCTATTCTTAGTGCCTTATATGCGAAACCAGTAGTGGATGTAAAGAAGGCTCGTAAGCCTGTTCAGAAAAAGCCAGTAGAGGCTGTAGATAGAGAGGGAGTTCCACAACTCATCACAGACTAAGCAAAGTAGAAGATACATTACTCAGGCTTGGCTCTTTTGGGCCAAGCCTGATTTTTTTAATTGGTCGGGAGCCTGCTGATACTAACAACTCGATCAAAAGAAGCTATTTAAACCTTATTCATACCGGATATCAGCTTCGGTTAGTTTTGGGAATTAGTAAAGAGCTTATCTCCAGCTAAACGGTACCTGACTCAACTCACTTCAACTAGTCTCAAGCAGAAATACGAAATCTCTACTTTGGTGGTGAGATGCTTACATGTGGATGAAATAGCCAGAAATTTCCGGGAACTATTCGGCAATAAATCCTATCTAGATTCCATTAACATTTATAAAGTCATAACTTTTATGAAGCGCTTATATAGAGCCTTGCGACTAAGCTTGATAGTGGCCTTGTTCTTGGTAGTTGGATGTTCATCTGAAGGAACTGAGGAAGCCAATTCTCAGTCAATAGAAGCTAATATGTCAGCAGTAGTTGATGTCCAAATGAAAGAAGTTCTGGATGGATACTTACAGATAAAAGATGCATTGGTACAAACAGATGGAAAGACTGCTGGCCAAGCTGCTCAAGCTCTCGCGAAGCTCTTGGTTAATGAAACAGAAGGGGTGTTAGGAGATATCCATTTTGACGCCAGACAGATAGCAGGTATGGCAGATGCTGACGACCAAAGGGTACAATTTGAAAGCCTTTCAAATAATATGTATACCCTTATGAAGGATAATGCAGATGTAGGGATACCTGTGTATCAGCAATACTGCCCCATGGCCTTTGATAACCAGGGTGCAGCTTGGCTAGCCGTAGAAAAAGAAGTAAATAACCCCTATTTCGGAGATAGAATGCTTCACTGTGGAAGCGTTCAGGAAGAGCTGTAATAATTTAGGCCAACTCAGTAAATGGGTTGGCTCAAATTCTCACGGATTAGGTGAATCATCAATAATAAGATTGTCCTCTAAGGTCGTTGAGGTTCTCAAAACGACAAAGCTAGATGGGACGTTAAATCCCTTCGAGAGCCTCAGGGGATCTTCCTACTCAATCCTTTTATTTTTTGATGGGTATCTAGCTTGATTACTTCCATAATCCGTATTTTCCCTAGATGAATCCGCTCTCCACCTACATCCAGTCCGTAGTCCCTAAGATTAGTCAGGCTTCTCTAGAGATGATAGAGGAGGCCTTCCAACAAGAGAAATGGAAGAAGGGAGGTCTCCTACTCAGGCAGGGGGAGGTTTGCAAGAATCTCTATTTTTTAGTGGAAGGCATCTGTCGCTCATATTCCCTCAAAGATGGGAACGACATTACTACCTGGTTCAGTTTTAAAGATGATTTCATTACTTCCTTTACCAGTTTCTTCCCTAAAGAGCCCAGTTATGAGAGCATAGAAATGCTAAGTGATGGGACCTTATACAGGATCAGTTATGAGAAGTTGGTTAGCATACGCGAAAGTTCTCAGGAGATCGAGAGAATGATCAACCTCTTCAGCTTTCAGTACACCGTCCAACTGGAAAAGCGACTATTCCATCTCCAAACCCAAACCGCTTCCGAGAAGTATCAGCTTATCTTAGACCAGCAGCCTCATCTAGTACAATTTATCCCCAACAAGCATCTGGCCAGCGACCTCGGTATTTCCAGAGAAACCCTTAGTAGAATTAAGTCCAGCATTAATTAAGGCTATTCCTAATGTCCGCTGAAGTAGCCGTTTAGTTGATAGATAAATAAGGCTATCCCTGCTAATACCAGATACCAGTTCACGGCCTTGTAGAAGGCAGGAAACTGTTTGTGCTTTCTCGAAAGGGTGATGATAAATACTATGGGGATCAAGGCAAGTACTTGTCCTATTTCTACCCCCAGATTGAAGCACAGGATTTTAGCTAAGAACTGTTCTTGCCCAATATCAAATGACTGCAATCGGGTTGAAAGCCCAAAGCCGTGGATCAGGCCAAAAATACCTACCATAAGCAGTAGGTTGGGTGATTTTACGTTCAGTTTTTCAAATCCACCCAGGTTCTCAAATCCCTTATACAACACACTCAAGGCGATAACTGCATCTACTAAGTGTTCATCTGCCGTAATGCCGGAATAGGTGGCACTGATCAACGTAATACAATGTCCTATGGTGAACACTGTGATAAACTTTAAGATGTCCTTAAAGCTGTTTAAGTAGAAGATAACACCTGCTAAAAAGAGTAAGTGATCATAGCCCGTAAGCATATGTGTAGCACCTACCTGAATGAAGGCCCATAACCCACCCGTACGTAAAAGCTCCTGGTCTGCACTAGAAACTCCATGAGCGAACCCTAGGAGTGGAATAATTATTAGTAGCAAGGCCAGCGCTTGTTTTATATTTGTCTGCTTCATGAATCCTTATTTCTGAAGAACAAGAATAATACCCCGATGATTAGTATGCTAGCCAGAACAAACCCCCAGGTAGGAATTCCTTCCTCATGATCATGGTCGTGATGGGTGTGCGTACTACTGTCATGCTTGTGAGTTACCTCAAAAGTGAGTGTTGCCCATTTAGACTCATGCGTTAATTCCTTGCTGCCGGAAACAGCAACCATAGAAATGGTGCGTATGTAATAAATTCCGTCTTCAGGCAAATCTACTTCTACTATGCCTTGGTCATTGGTCCGTAATTGCTGCCCACTGGTGTGGGTATGTCCTTCTTCCTCATGATCATGCGAATGCTCCTCACCATCATACTCATGTGAATGTTCCTCTCCATCATGCTCATGCGAATGTTCCTCCCCGTCATGAGTATGATCGTGCTGGGAATGCGCACTTGCGATAAAGTCTGCATAGACTAGCTGGTTAGGGAGTGGATTTCCGTCTAAGAGGAGCTGTACAGCTAATTTCTCTCCGCTGTATTTCTCATAAGGATTTGCTTGAGGTACAAATTCTATGGGATAGCCAAGTACAGTGTTCCAATCATCAGTCTTGACATAGCCTACCTGGTAAATGGCTTTGATATGTTTTTGATAACTCTCTACGGCATCCTGATCTAATAAGTCATTATCAGTTCGGTATGCTAGCATATCTAAGACCCCATCATGTTCCAGGTAGCTATTGAAGTCATCAGAGGCCAGTTCTATGTTTCTGGCTTTAGTAGAAACACCTGCTACATAAGTTCCTGCCGCACCCGTTTTGAAGGTTAATTGAGTGATGGTGCTATCCTGATCTTTCCATTGGCTTGAATCGATGGCCACTCTTTTTCCCAGACCTACAACAGAAGCGTCCAGCATACGATCACGAGTGATGATGTTTTCACTCTTCTCAAAAGTTCCGTTGTATAGGCTTAAGGTCGCTTCTTGATAGGCTTGCAAGAAGTAGGTTTCCATCTTTACATACAGATCGTGGCTGCATAACAAAACGAAGACTAACAGTAGGTTAAAAGGCATGTAATATTTCCTCTTAACGCTTTGTGCGTTTGATTTTGAATGTGGGTTCATGCTTTGTTGTGGTTCGGTCGTTACGCCTAACATAAATTCAGGCGACATTATGGCACCTGTTGGCTATAAATATAAGGTCTATACAAGAGACTCTTCGCCCTTTGGGCTAAAAAATATTGAATCATCCTTCCTATATACTTCCAGAGAAACCCTCAATAGAATGAAGGCCATTATTAATTGACATAAATCACAAAATCGTAGGGAGATGTGTATCAATTTGTAGAGAATTGCTGTATAAAATTCCTTTTGCCCAATGAAAAAGATCCTGGAAAAACAGTGGGTATTTGATGCTATCCTAAAAGTCTTGGCCTTTTTCGCGAGAAGGAGCACATTTGATGGGCTTACCCGCTGGTCTACCGCTCAAACTGCCAAACTCAATATCCTCTTGAATAAACCTGAAGGTTCGGCCAGTGTAAAGGAGTTGGCAGATACATGGCAGCAGTTGATGCCACCGGATGGTCAGCATTTCTTCCCTATCAAAGAGGTAACGGAGGACACTGCCTACACAGAAATCCACCTTCACTGTCCGCTGAGGGGAAGCGGCGATGCTCATGCCTGCTATAAACTCATGAACTATGATAGAAAACTCATGGAGCAAGTCGGTGGGCAGCTTATAGTCCTAGAATCCCAGTCA